>CAZPGD010000118.1:0-3306 GCA_964585865.1 uncultured Hungatella sp.
GCAGTTTAAGAACATCATGGAACGTCTCAGTCTTTTCTTGTTCGGATGGCTCATTGAATCACACCTCCCCATGGAAGATTCTCCGTAATGTCGTTGGAGCGGTACACGGCGCATTCGACGCGCGCTTTTAGGGTACAGTCCAGGGCTCCCTTATCGACTACGGTCACTTTGGCGCTGGTCACATCCAGGCGCCCGAGGGTTTCAAGGACTGTGGCTTTGATCTGCTTCCCGAATTGGTGGATCACGCTGCTCTCGATGGAAAGCTCGATCGTTCCGTTGCCCGGCTCGACGATAACCTGGGCATCGCTGGATTCCAGGGTACCGGCCATAGCGGCTTTTTTAACTTCCATACTACGTCCTCCTTCATGCTTCTCTGGACAATTCGCTGTATTTTATGCCGCAGAGATAAATAAAAACTATTAATTTTTATTAATCTAATCTACCATTTTCCGAACGACTATTCAAATACTTCTGTAATTATGATGAATATAGGTTTTCCGTTATGGAAAGAAAATGAGGGAATAATGCGCGGGTTATTGCCTGATAACTCGCGCATAGTAAAAATTTATTCTGAATAATTAATGTCCGCCCCTCTTTTCAACCGTACCGCAAACACATATTCTTCGTTTTAACGGCATTTTCCCTTGACAGCGGGCATGTAAAAATATTAACATTATCCCATACACCTGCGTCAATAAGCGGCGTTTTGCCGGCAAAACGCCTTGTTTAAAGGAGACGTTATGAATCTGAAACACGCTCAATATATGCTGACGATTCTCCAGGAAGGCAGCATCACCGCCGCCGCCCGAAAACTCTATGTTTCGCAGCCATCTCTCAGTCAGATGGTCAAACTGGTGGAAAATACCCTCGGCGCGCCGATTTTTAACCGCAATACCGATCCGATCACTCTGACTTTCGCCGGTCAGAAGTATATCGACGCCGCGCGCCAGGTCCTGACGATTAATGAAAACCTGCGCCGGGAAATTGACGAGATCAACCATGAGGACCACGGCGTCCTGCGGCTGGGGATCCCCGTCCAGAGAGCGATGCAGGTGCTTCCCTACGTCATGCCCCGGTTCCTGGAAAAATACCCCTGTGTGGATATCCAGATCGTCGAGCAGGGTTCCGCCACTACGGAAACCCTGGTGCTGGAAGGCGAAGTCGACATCGGCTGCCTGACCACATATCCCCATCACGAAGAACTGGAATACATTTTGATCGAAACGGAGGACGTGGTGCTCCTGACCGGAAAGGGATCCGAAATCGCCAAAAGGATCCCCGACGGCACGCCCATCGACATCACGGAAGCGAAAAACGAGAAATTTATCACGATCCAGGAGGGGCACAGCGTCCGCAGGACCCAGGACCTTCTCTTTATCCGCAAGGACATCCATCCGAAAGTCCTTCTGGAAACCATGAGCATCGAAGTGGCCAAACGGACTGCCGTTGCCTGCAACGCCGTCATGATCTGCCCGCGGAACTATATCGAAATGACGCCGGAACTGCTGCCGCACAGTGTGATGTACCCGCTGCTGGATATCGAAAGCAGGCGCAGCTTCTATATCTGCCACCGGAAGGACCGCTACCTGACCAAATACATGCGCGATTTCATCGCCATGCTGACCGAGAAGGAACACCCGTTCACAAAAGGGTAAGTCCGGGGAAATCCGCGGACCGCGGCCCGCTACCCGAGAAACAGTCCGAGCACGGCGGCGACCAGGATTGTCTTCGGTATGGAAAGCTTAAATTTCAGAAGAAGCACCCCGGCAATCACCGAAATCAGCACCAAATTCCAGGAGACCGGCCCCACCGAAATCTGCCGCCAGCTAAGAACCCCGTCCGGCATAAACGTCGAAATGCCAAGCGTCACCGCCGCCGCCATCAGCATACCCAGACTGGCCGGGCGGACGCCCCGCATGGCGCTTTCCAGATATTTGTTCCCTTTCATATGCAGGATAAAATGCGCCGCCAGAAGAGACAGCGTAAGCGACGGCATCATAACTCCGAGGCTGGCAAACAGCGCCCCGGCGATCCCGGCGGTTCTCAGCCCCACGAATGTCGCGCAGTTGATGCCCAGCGAACCGGGCGTCATTTCCGCCACCGCCACGATATCCATAACTTCCGCGGGCGTCATCCATCCGTACCGCAGCACTTCGTCGTTGATCACCGGAATCATGGTCATGCCGCCGAAGCTGCAGAAACCGATTTTCATAAACGAGAGAAACAATCTAAGATAAATCATCTTCCACCCTTCCTCTCCAAATCAGAAGTCCCGCCAGCAGAGCAATGACAATCAGCAGCAGTTTGCTGAAGCCGGTCAGGGTGCATATCAGGAAACTGACAACGAGGATCACGATTGCCGACCGGCCTTTCATCGCGGTCGATGTCATTCGCAGACAGGCGCTGATAATAATGGGGATCACCACGCTCCTGACGCCGTTTAAGATTTTCGCCACATAGATATTGCCCCGCAGCCCCTCATAAAAATACGTAACAATGGCAATGGCGACCAGCGCCGGCAGGGAAAGCCCGAAGGCCGCCACCACCGCGCCCGCCACGCCGGCCATGGCATAGCCGGAAAACACGGACATGTTAATGATCATGACTCCCGGAAAGGACTTGGCCAGGGACATAAAATCGACGATCTGCTCCTCCGTCATCCATTTGCGCTTATCGACAAATTCATTCTGTATCTGGGCAATGATGCTCCATCCGCCGCCAAAAGTAAACAGGCCGATTTTGGCCATGATGAAAAATATGGCGGCCAGACGCCTGCCGTTTTTCATTCTCTTTCCCTCCTGTGAATAAACTGCTGCTTTTATCATACCTGACATTCCCCGGCAGGTCAAATAGGTAATCCCGCATAGGCGTCATAAGCATATGCCTATAAGAACGCGGGCGGCGGTTTCGGAACGGAAGTTCCAGACCGCGATCCGGGCCATGCTCCGCGCCGGCATTCCCGGGCGGCATCCCCGGAACGTCACCCGGGAACTTGATATTTTAATAACCCTGTCTCTATATCCTGCATAGTCTATAATGTATTTGCCATTCTTTGCATTATCCGTTATAATCAAATGATGCCAGGGTTGAAAGTCTGAATCCGCGGCATGTTCACATGCCGGCGGATGAATGACTTTACAACCCGCCCGACATGAGGAAGAAGCGGGGCAGGGGCCCCACGGATTCCGAATGTCGGGCAGGATTGCGGGAGCGCGAAGCACGGAGCAATCCGTTTGGCATCATTTGAGGGCGAAAGTCTGAATCCGCGGCATGTTCACATGCCGGCGGATGAATGACTTTACAACC
>CAZPGD010000118.1:3406-5627 GCA_964585865.1 uncultured Hungatella sp.
CGCCCGACATGAGGAAGAAAGGGACAAGCGCCCACGGATTCCGAATGTCGGGCAGGAGGGCGAAGCACGGAACGGAAACGGATAAACGGAGGATGGGACCATGGAAGACGTCAGCCTGACGGATATGCTGAACGCGCGGGAAATGCGCTGCCGGCTCCAGCAGCAGCTGATCCGTACCTGTCAAAAACCGCTGATATGCCTGACCATGAATATCCCGGGTCCGGTAAAGGTACTGCCCGGCGTCCCGGAAGCCTTTGAAACCGGCCGCGGCAGGATCGAGGCCGCACTGCAGGACCGGCAAATCCCGGTACTCCGCTCCGAGACGGTTCGGGAGAAAACCGGTTACGAAGCGTTTTACTGCGTGGACGCTCCCGCCGAGACGGTGAAGGCCCTGATGATCCGCCTGGAAAATCAGGACCGGCTGGGGCGTCTTTTTGATATCGACGTGCTCCGGATAAACGGGATGAAAGTCTCCCGTGAAGAACTGGGGTTTGAACCGCGTCCGTGCCTCCTCTGCGGAGAGCCCGCCCATGTTTGCAGCCGCAGCCGCAGGCACGGCGTAACGGAACTGACCGACGAAGTCAGGAACATCCTGAACTGTTTTACGACATCCTTATGACCGATACCGCAAATGGGGACCTCCCCCTGTTACTCAATATAGCAAACCTGATACGTTTTTCACTGCTGGCAGAGGTGTCCGCCACTCCCAAGCCGGGCCTGGTGGACCTTCACGATAACGGTGCCCATACGGATATGTGCTATGACACTTTCGCACGCAGCACGGAGGCCATCACGCCTTACTTGACGCGGATGTTTGCGGCCGGGCTGAACGCCGGTTCTTCCGGCGGGCGGGAAAACCCGCCGCACGCCGCGGACGCAGACAGCGGTCTTTTCTCCGCCATCCGCCCCATCGGGCTGGAAGCCGAAAGAGCCATGTTCCGGGCTACCGGCGGCGTCAATACGCATAAAGGAATCATTTTCTCCATGGGACTTATCGCCGCGTCCGCGGGCCGCTATTACCGTCTCCACGGACATTTCCGCCCAGAGGACATCCTGCGGGACGCGGGCGCAATCTGCCGTGACAGTCTGGAAGAAGATTTTCGGCGAATCGATCCTTCCCGTCCCGCAACCCACGGCGAGATCCTTTACGTACGGTACGGTTATAAAGGCATCCGCGGAGAGGCCCAGCAGGGTTTTCCCTCCATACGGGACATTTCTCTCCCCGCCATGCGCAGTCAGAAGAAAACCTGTGAGAATGACAACCAGGTTTATCTTAATACATTATTATCCCTGATGTCGCGGGTAGACGATACCAATGTGCTGATCCGGACCGGTCCTGAATGGCTGGCCTTCACCAAGGCGGAAGCGGTCCGTATCCTTCGCATGGGCGGCGCGTCGACGCCGGAGGGCCTTCACGAACTGGAGCACTTAAATGAGGAGTTTATAAAACTCCGCATCAGTCCCGGAGGGTGCGCGGACCTGCTGGCGATTACGATCTTTCTGTGGCACCTGGAACATTACTGAGGAGGAAAACGTATGGACGCATTTGAAAAGAAAACACACAAACTGCAGGAAGCGATTTTCGCCGTTTCCCAGGCATTTGAACTGCTGCTGGCCATCATCGTCATCGGCGCCCTGCTGGTGGTGCTGTGCGAAGTACCCCAGATGTTCGTGGAACTCTGGAATACCACCGGCCAGTTCAATGAATTCCTGCAGGGAATTTTCGACATGATCATCGGCATCGAGCTGCTGAAAATGCTCTGCCGCCATGACCTCGATTCCGTAGTGGAAGTCCTGCTGTTCGCGGTCGCCCGAAGCCTGATCATCGAACACATGCCGATTTACCTCACGCTGGTCGGCATTATCGCCATCGCGGTTCTGTTCATTATCCGGAAATACCTGTTTGTCCCCGTGCTGGATAATAAACAGGGCAAGAAAAAGAAAGAACCGGACGGCGGCGAGAGCACGAAGGAAAACATTGAGTAAAACGGTATAAACGCCATACCCCAACCGGTCCGCTCCGGGCGGGATGTGCCCCGCCAAAAAGACGCCGGACGGCTGCCGGGCGCACCGCCGTAAAAACCGGAACCGGCCATCCGCCGGTTCCGACGTCCTTTTGTACGAGATTACGTGACCCCCTCCGCCAGCGCCGCCCTGCACCTCTTTTTATAGCAGGCAATGCCGTACTTCAGCACCTTTTCCACGCCGTCGTCCAGCAGCG
>CAZPGD010000119.1:0-5613 GCA_964585865.1 uncultured Hungatella sp.
CGCCGTTCATCCCCATCTGCTCCCTCAAAAGCATCTCAAATGTCGCCGCCGGGTTCCATAACAGCAGGTACAGGGGCCACAAAAGTTCCCCTCCGTCCGGCGCGGCGGTCATTTCCGCGAAGCCGCCGGCCAGATAATTGACCACCGCGGTCCCGATCACCAGCACCGCCACCGCGCAGTAGGCCGTCACCGTGGCCGCGGTGGAGCGGCGCATGAGGGAAGAGCAGAAAATCCCCACGCTGCCCGCCAGAAACGCCGTTACCGCGTAGCACAAAAGCAGAAGCGCCACGTCCGCGACGGTCACGCCCCCGTAGATAAACACCAGCCCCAGGATGGGAAAGCTGGACAGAATCAGCAAAAATACGGTAGAAAGTCCGGACATCAGTTTGCCGATCACGATGTCCGCCGCGCTCAGACGGGTTGTCAGCATCAGATCCAGCGTCTGCCGTTCCCGCTCGCCGCTGATGCTCCCGGCGGTCAGCCCGGGAATGATAAACAGAAGGAGTACGAGTTCCACGGTCGCCACAAATACGTACAGTCCCAGAAAACCGGTGTACTGGATTTCCGCCGTCAGGCGGACCCGGGTAATCATGGAGTACATATCCAGCAGCGCCACCACCGCCAGCACGGTGTTAAAGAGCAGTACGATCAGCGGCAGCTTAAACGACCGGGCGCCCGCCCGGCTCTCCTGCCGGTACACCGGGTTAATCTTCATGAAGCAGCACCATCCCTTCTTCGCGGTCCGTAATCTGCAAAAATACCGATTCCAGACTGCCCCTTTCCCTGGCAAAACCATACACCTGCACACCGGCCGCGACAAGCTGCCGCAGGAGGGCGGCCTCGTCTTCCTTGTCCCCGCGGAAGCCCACCTGAATCTCCTCCTCCTGAATGGCAATGGTATCCACCTGCGCGTGTTCCCGCAGCAGCGCGAGCGCTTTCTCCCGGTTTGACGAAACGGAGATCCGCAGCGGGCTGGAAGTATTGACCTGCGACAATATCTCCGCCATGCTTCCTTCCAGAATCATCCGTCCCTGATCGATAATGCCGATATCCGTGCAGATTTCCGACAGTTCGGGAAGAATGTGGGAACTGATAAGAACGGTTTTCCCCTGCTCCCGCAGTTCCTTAAGGATCTCCCGGAACTCGTAGCGCGTCCGCGGATCCAGCCCGGCCGTAGGCTCATCCATAATAAGGAAAGGCGGGTTATGGATCAGCGCCCTGGCCAGGCAGAGGCGCTGCTTCATGCCCCTGGAAAGGCCCTCCACATAGAAATCCGCCTTGTCGTCCAGGCCCACCTGTTCCAGCAGCATCTGCCACCTCTTCCTGGCCTTCAGACCGGTGATCCCGTAGCAGGCCGCGAAAAATTCCATATATTCCGACACCTTCAGATTGTCATAAACGCCGAAGAAATCCGGCACGTAACCGATCCGCGCCATGACACGCCGCGGCTCCCTCATCACGTCAAAATCCGCCACCGTCACCCGTCCGCCGTCCGCGGCCAGAAGGCCGATGACCGTCTTGATCGTCGTGGTCTTGCCCGCGCCGTTGGGCCCCACGAAACCGTAGAGCGCGCCGTCCTCCACCGTCATGTTCAGTCCGTCCAGGGCCACGGTCCGCCCGAATACTTTTTGCAGGTTCTCGATTTTCAGCATCAGTATTCCCTCCCCGCGATATTCAGCATCGGAAGCAGGATGTTCCAGTTATACTGATCCCGGTTCTCATACACGTACCGGACGGTGAGCGTATTCTCATCTGACAGGTACAGATCCAGATCCTGCCGGCTAAACTCCGTCTGCAGGATGTTTTTCTCGTCATAAACCCCGGTAAAACGGTTGTAAAAATAGATTTTTCCGGCAAACGGGGCCAGATCGCCGCCGGCGGAGGGTTCCAGGAACACATCCGACACATAATCGAAATACAGCTGCCCGATCTCCACGTCGCTTCCCAGAAAATATTCCAGAGTCACCGGATCGAGCCCGTAAAGCGAATTCGTATCCGCGTCGTAGCTGCCTCCCAGGACGCGGGGCGTTTTCAGCAGGGCCGAACGGTAGATTTTCTCCTCGTCGGCGGGGTAAACCTGCACGGCGGAAGAAACGACCGTGATCCCCTCGTCATTCCGGTTCCGGACAAAGCCCCCATTCTCCCCGGAAATATCCGCGAAGCCCACGATTCTGGCGACGGGAAGCGTAAAATAGGGCATATGATTGTCCAGATAGAAACGCAGCAGATTGGTTTTTTCCGCCGCCCTGACGTACTCCTCGTCGCTGATATCCGCCTGCTCAAACGCGCTCTCCCCGGAAAGGAACGCCGCCACCTGATAGGAGGCGTCCTTCGGATAGGTCAGCAGTTCCAGATCGTCCACCGCCGCCGTCTCGCCCGGTTCCAGATCGCCCAGGCAGAGCAGGCTGTGATTAAACAGCAGCACGCAGTTCTCCACCGGTTCCCGGAAACAGTTGGTCACGGTCCCCGTAAGCCGACCGCCGTCTACCTCAATCTCGCCTTCAAATCCGATCCCGTCCGCGTTGTCCGCCGACTTCGTCAGCTGGAAATACCTCGGTTCGAAAGCGGGAATGTCACGGAAGGACAGCACGGTCCGGTCGTCCTCGAAGCTGATCCCCACCCGGTAATCCTCGCTGCCCGTAAACCCGGGGGCGTTTTCCTCGCTGTAGAAACTGCGCGTTACCGGCTTCACCGCGTATTCCGGGGAAAGGGTGGCCCGGTAGGGACGGTTGTAGGGGGCGCGCACATTCATATAGGAAGTCTCGCTGACGGAATCGTACGTCGTTTCCACAAACTGGGCATAGGTATAGAAGGTGTCCGTAAAACGGGTGCGGGAACCCATAAAATAAATGATCCCGGTAAACAGCAGGGAGAGGACCGCCACGCTGCGGCGGTAGTAATCCGTCAGATCCCGCTGCCTGAGGAAAATGTAGACGATCACCCCGGCCAGCAGGATATAGATGCCGATTTCCAGCGTATAGAGCGCCAGGTTCGGCAGACGGCGGACATTGCCCGTATTGATCATGTCCCGTACCGACCAGTACGGATCCGAATTGCCGCTGTAAACCGCCTGCGACAGGCTGCCGATCTTCTCGTCCCCCAGGATGCCCGTCAACATCCGGTCCAGATAGGAGGGATTGCGCCGGATAAAATCGTTTACGTCCGTAAAATCGAAAGCGGCCACCGCGATTGTCCCGCGCCCGTAAGGCGCCGCGGCCACCAGCGCCTGCTCCTCGTCGGAAATGAGGATGTCGCCTCCCGACAGCGAGAAATTCAGGCAGGGAATATAAAGCGTCGCGTCCGTGGGCCTGTCCTGCGCGTACTCGTCGCCCATATCCACTTCCCGCGTCACCGGCGGATCGTAGGATTCCTCCAGAAGTTCCGGCGCGAAACGCCCCAGCGTGTCATCCGCCCTGGCCCCGGTACCCAGAATCATGGTCCCTCCGCTGCGCACCCATTCCACCAGCGTCTGGCTCTGCTCCGCGGACAGATCGCGGATCCGGTAGTTGCTGATCAGGAGTACGTCGATCATGTCCAGTCCCATTTCGTCCGTCGGGAAGGCGGCCGTTTCGAACGGAACGGTCACGGTCCTGAGCATACTGTAATCCACGCCCACGCCGTCCCAGCCGGACAGCAGTTCCGGCGTATCGCTTAGGATCCCCACGAAAAGTTCCGGCACTTCCAGACTGAATTGCAGCTGCACCCGCCTGCGGAGGATCCGGTGTTCTTCCTCATCCGTCAGACTCACAAACAGCTGGTCCGCCCGGTTGCCCACGGGAATGTAGACCAGCCTGTCCGTCCGCTGCCCGGCGGGCACGTCCGCCGGGTACTCATACTGATAGATGTCATAGTCCGACTCCATCGTCAGGAACCGGAGTTTCCCCGAGAAATCAAGGCTCCCCCCGTTCTCGAGGGACACCTCCACGGGCACATAGCGGCCGCCCCTGGCATGGCCGCCGTACCCGCAGACAACTTCCATCGTAATCGGGGTGGCCTCTTCGTCCTCGGACGCGGACCCCTCCTCCGGCGCCTGCGCCGCGTCGGCCGCCTGCCGCTCTGCCCCCGCAGACCCGCCTTCCGGCGTCTCCGCCGCATAGGCCGTCGGCCGCTCTGCCCCCGCAGCCCCGCCTTCCGGCGCCTGCGCCGCATAGGCCGTCGGCCGCTCACCTGCCGCAGCCCCGGCTTCCGTCGTCTCCGCCGCATAAGCCGCCTGCCGCTCTGCCGCCGTCTGCGCCGCGCAGACCGCCCTCGCCGGAAGAACGGCAAGCAGGACCAGCATACACAAAAGCGGCCCCGTCCGTTTCCTTCCGCGTCCCCGCCTCCCGGCGGCGCCCTCCCGGCGCCTATACTTCGTAATCATGATAATCTCCCGGGGTCCCGAAATGTTCCCTGTTGATATCAAAATTCACCAGCAGTTTTACCGTAAAGACCGTGCCGTTCAAATCGCTGCTCACCCCGATCGTGCCGCCGTGCATATCGACAATGTTCTTGGCGATCGCCAGACCCAGACCGGTTCCGCCCGTATCCGCGGAACGCGACTGGTCCACCCGGTAAAATTTCTCAAACAAAAGCGGCAGCTCCTCCTTCGGGATCACATATCCGTAATTCGTTACCGAAACGGTCACGAACTCCTCCTCCCCGTGGACCTTCACCAGGATCCGCTTCCCCTCCGCGCCGTACTTGATCGCGTTCCCGATCAGATTGTCGAAAAGGCGCGCCAGGAGATTGCCGTCTGCCGTGATCATCATGACCGGCACATTGCTCTGCAGTTCATACGCAAGGTTCTTTTCCATAAAATTCGGATAGAACTCCTCCAATAACTGGCTCAGCAGCTTAATAAGATCCAGCCGCGACACCCGCATGGAGATTTTTCCGTAGTTCAGCTTCGTAAAGCCGAACAGATCCTCGATCAGCTTCTGCAGCCGCTTCGCCTTTTTGTAGGTGATCGCGATGTATTTGGCCTGCTCCTCCGGATCCGGCTTCACCGGTCCGGACAGAAGTTCCAGGTACCCGATAATCGACGTCAGCGGCGTGCGCAGATCATGCGCCACATTCGTAATCAGTTCGTTCTTCGTCCGTTCCGACTCGCGCTCCCTGTCCATCAGTTCGCGGATCTCGCCCACCATCTGATTGAGATTGGCCGCCATTCCGGAGAACTCGTCATCCCCGGTGACATCCACCGTCGTGTTCAGATCGCCGGCGGCGATATTCTGCATCGCGGAGGAAATTCTGGTGATATAGGCCAGCGAATCCCTCTGCAAAAACAGAAAGACCACCGCGAAGACCGCCACGCCCGCCAGCACGTAGAGCACCGTGATCGGCGTATCCGGCTGGTAAAACATGGCGGCCAGGCTCCCTTCCCGGCCGTTTTCCACCGCGTAGCGGCCCACCATGGAAAGGTTCGTGACCAGAAACACCTCCACCAGGCAGGCCAGAATGGCGCTGTAAATGATATTGGTAATGACCCGCGTGTAATAGCGGCGGCTCATATCATTTTTCAATTTTGTACCCTACCCCCCACACCGTGGTGATAATCTTGTTTTCTCTCGTATCTTCCTTCATCTTGCCGCGCAGACGGCGGATATGCACCATGACCGTATTGTTGGCCTCGTA
>CAZPGD010000120.1:0-5220 GCA_964585865.1 uncultured Hungatella sp.
TGGACAGATGTTATCGTATCATGGATTTTCAGTTGTGGCAAGGGGGTTTCTAGGGGGGGCGCTTCCCGCGCGGCCCCGCGTTTCGGAGGCGTAACCCCCGGTAAAATCCGCACTTGTATTTACCGGGAACCTATGCTATAATGCTACCTTGAAGTGGCGTGCCCACCCGTTAAAGGCGTGCCACATACACGGAAGGAGGAACCCGGAGCATGAGTGTACAGGTAGAAAATTTAGAAAAGAACATGGCCAGGCTGACAATAGAGGTACCGGCGGAGCAGTTCGAAGAAGCGATTAAGACTGCGTTTAACAGGAATAAGAACCGTTTTAACATCCCCGGCTTCCGCAGAGGCAAAGCCCCCTTGCCCATCATAGAGAGCATGTACGGCGCGGAAGTATTTTACGAGGAGGCGGCGAATATTGTTCTGGACGCTTCCTACCCGGATGCCGCGGACGAAAGCAGCCTGGAGATCGCCTCCCGCCCCGAGATCGACATCGTGCAGATCGAGAAAGGGAAACCTTTCATCTATACCGCGACCGTAGCCGTAAAGCCGGAGGTGACGCTGGGCGAGTATAAGGGCGTCGAGGTCGAGAAAGCCTCCGCGGAGGTAACGGATGAGGAAGTGGCGGCGGAACTCGAGAAAGTCCGGGTGCAGAACTCCAGACTGATTACGGTCGAGGATCGTCCGGCAGCGGACGGCGACCAGGTGACGATCGATTACGAGGGCTTCGCGGACGGGACCGCTTTCGAGGGCGGCAAGGGAGAGAATTATCCCCTGACCATCGGTTCCCACACCTTTGTCGATACCTTTGAGGAGCAGCTGATCGGCAGGAAGGTCGGGGAAGAGTGCGAAGTCCACGTCACGTTCCCGGAGAATTACCAGGCGGCCGAACTGGCGGGAAAGCCCGCCGTGTTCAAGGTGACGGTCAAAGGCATCAAAGTGAGGGAACTCCCGGAACTGGACGACGAATTTGCCGGGGATGTTTCCGATTTTGAGACCCTGGAGGAATATAAGGCCGATCTGAAGGCAAAACTCTCCGAAGACAAAGGCCGCCAGGCGGCGGCGGAGAATGAGAACCGGGTCGTGAAAAAGGTTGTGGAAAACGCTTCCATGGATATACCGGACGCCATGATCGACACGGAGGCCCGCAATATGGTAAATGACATTGCGCGCAGAATACAGTCCCAGGGCATGACCATGGAGCAGTACTGCCAGTACACCGGCACGACCGCCGACGCCCTGCTGGAGCAGATGAAGCCCCGCGCCGAAGAGCGTATCCGCACCCGTCTGGTCATGGAAGCCGTGGCGAAGGCAGAGGATATCCAAATTGAGGATGAGGCGGTCGAGAAAGAAATCGCCAATATGGCCTCCTCCTACAAGCTGGAAGCAGATCAGGTAAAGGCCCGTCTGGGGAAAGACGGCATGGATCAGATCCGGGAGGATCTGGCGGTGCAGGAAGCCATTGATTTTCTGGTAGCGGAAGCGGTGCTCGTATAGGCGTGTTTTCCGCCGGCCGCATGTTTCATTCATGGCAACAAAAGCCACACGGGGTCCGGATGCCGGGCGGGATTGCGGGAGCGCGAGGCGCGGAACAATCCGTCCGGCACCGGTTGACCCCGGTACCAACCATATAAAAGGAGAAAAAGATGAGTTTAGTACCCTATGTAGTAAAGGCCACGAGCCGCGGCGAACGTTCCTATGATATTTAGTCCCGTCTTCTGGAAGACCGGATCATTTTCCTGGGCGAAGAGGTCAATGACGTGTCGGCCAGTCTGGTCGTGGCGCAGTTACTGTTCCTGGAGTCGGAAGACCCCGCGAAGGATATCAATCTCTACATCAACAGCCCGGGCGGCGTGATTACCGCCGGCATGGCGATCTACGATACGATGAACTACATCAAATGCGACGTTTCGACGGTATGCATCGGCATGGCGGCCAGCATGGCCTCCTTCCTGCTGGCGGGCGGGGCAAAGGGAAAGCGCTACGCGCTGCCCAACGCGGAAGTGATGATCCACCAGCCTTCCGGCGGCGCCCAGGGACAGGCCACGGATATCCGCATCGCGGCCGATCATATCCTGGAGATCAAAAAGAAAATGAACGCGCTGCTGGCGGCCAACACGGGACAGCCCATTGAAGTCATAGAACGGGACACGGAGCGGGATAATTACATGACCGCCGAGGAAGCGAAGGAGTATGGCATTATTGACGCGGTGATCGCGAAGCACTGACCGCGTGCCAGACGGAGGCCCGTTTACGAACTCAGGAAAAGCGAGGTGACAATATGCCGGGCAGAACGGACGATAAGATCCGCTGTTCTTTTTGCGGCAAGAGCCAGGACCAGGTGCGCAAGCTGATTGCCGGTACCAATAATGTTTTTATCTGTGACGAGTGCATCGATCTGTGTTCCGAGATCCTGGACGAGGAAATGGACGACGCCGACCGGAACAATCCGGACCTCGGGGATATTAACCTGCTCAAGCCCAAGGAGATCAAGAGTTTTCTGGATGAATACGTCATCGGGCAGGACGACGCGAAAAAAGTCCTTTCCGTGGCGGTTTACAATCATTATAAAAGGGTCACGTCCCGCAAGAACATGGACGTGAACGTGCAGAAGAGCAATATTCTGATGCTTGGGCCCACGGGCTGCGGCAAGACCTATCTGGCCCAGACGCTGGCCAAGATTCTGAATGTCCCGTTTGCCATTGCCGACGCCACGGCGCTGACCGAGGCCGGATATGTGGGCGAGGATGTGGAGAATATTCTGCTGAAGCTGATCCAGGCGGCGGATTACGACATCCACCGGGCCGAATACGGGATCGTATATGTGGATGAGATTGACAAGATCGGCAAGAAGTCCGAGAATGTTTCCATCACGAGGGACGTATCGGGAGAAGGCGTGCAGCAGGCTTTGCTTAAGATTCTGGAAGGAACCGTGGCGAATGTGCCTCCGCAGGGCGGCAGGAAGCATCCGCATCAGGAAGTCCTGCAGATCGACACGACCAATATTCTTTTCATCTGCGGCGGCGCGTTCGACGGTCTGGAAAAGATCATTGAGAACCGTCTGAACACGGGATCCATCGGGTTTAACGCGGAGATCGTGGACCGGCACAATTCCGATATTGACAAACTGCTTAAGCAGGTGCAGTCCGAGGATCTGGTCAAATACGGGCTGATTCCGGAATTTATCGGCAGAATGCCGATCACGGTGGCGCTGGAACTGCTGACGGAGGACGCGCTTCTCCGTATTCTGAAGGAACCGAAGGACGCGCTGGTGAAGCAGTACCAGAAGCTGTTTGAACTGGACGACGTGAAACTGGAATTTGAGGAGGACGCGCTCAAGGAAGTGGCCCGTCTGGCCATGGAGCACAAGACCGGCGCCCGGGGCCTGCGCTCGATTCTGGAATCGGCGATGATGGAACTGATGTATGAGATCCCGTCGGACGGCACCATTGGCATCTGTACCATTACCAAGGGCGTGATTGACGGGACCGGCGAGCCCGAGATCGTGCGCCGCGACACGGAAGTACCCAGAATGTCGTTCGCGAAGCGGTTCCGAAAGGACAAGCCCGGGGAGATCGCGTAAGAAGGAAGGAAAGGACGGGGGCGGCGAGTCCCTGTCCTTTTTGAATGGAGGAAAATTCATCCACCGATATGTGAACATGCCACGGATTCGGACTTTTCGACCTTGGCATCGGCACATTTCAGAGGAGAAACAGGGAAGATCGAAATATGGAAGATCGAAATATGGAAGATACAGTCATTGCGATGCCGGTTATCGCCTTAAGGGGCCTGACGGTCCTGCCGACGATGATGATTCATTTTGATATCAGCCGGAAGAAATCGATCGCCGCGGTAGAGCGGGCCATGGCGGCCGATCAGAAAGTATTTCTGATCACACAGAAAACGCCGGACGAAGCGGATCCGGATCTGTCCGGCCTGTACCATATCGGCACCATCGCCGAGATCCGGCAGCTTGTCAAAATGCCGAACCATATTGTGCGGGTGATGGCGGAAGGGAAAACGGAAGCGGAACTGATCTGTCTGGATTCCAAGGAACCGTTTTTGGAAGGGGAAGTGGGGCTTTTGCCCGGCGGCGCGGGAATGGAGCCGGATTACGCCGCGGGCGAGGCCATGGTCCGGATCCTGAAAGAAAAGCTGCAGGAATACGGCGAGGAGAATCCGAAATTCGGCCGCGAAGTGCTCCCGCATCTTTTGCTGACCGGCAATTTAAAGGAACTGATGCTGCAGATTGCGGTCCAGCTTCCCTGGGACTATACGGTGCGTCAGGAGTATCTGGAGGCCATATTTACGGAGAACCGGTTCGAGGTGCTGTCCCGCCGCCTGATTACCGAGATTGAGGTGATCCGCGTCAAGCAGCAGTTCCAGGAGAAGGTAAAGGACAGCATCAATAAGAACCAGAAGGACTATATTCTCCGGGAGCAGATGCGCATCATCCGGGAAGAACTGGGGGAGGACAGCCCGTTCACGGAGGCGGACGATTATCTGCGACAGGCGGAGAAGCTGGAGGCCGACGCCGAGACGAAGGAAAAACTGACGAAGGAGATCGAGAAATTCCGCTCGATGCCCGCCGCCAGTCAGGAGGCCGGCGTTTTGAGAATGTATATCGAGACGCTCCTGGAACTTCCGTGGAAAAAGGTTTCGCGGGACAACAATGATATCGCGCACGCGGAGAAAATTCTGAACGAGGATCATTACGGGCTGGAAAAGGTGAAGGAACGCGTGTTGGAATACCTGGCCGTGCGGATCCTTTCCAAGAAGGGGAACGGGCCGATACTCTGTCTGGTGGGGCCTCCCGGCACCGGCAAGACTTCCATCGCCCGTTCGGTGGCCAGGGCGCTGAATAAGAAATACGTCCGCATCAGCCTGGGCGGCGTCCGCGACGAGGCGGAGATCCGCGGACACCGGAAGACCTACGTGGGGGCCATGCCCGGCCGTCTGGTGGAAGGGCTGCGCCAGGCCGGCGTCAGCAATCCGCTGATGCTGCTGGATGAGATTGATAAAGTGGGAAGCGATTACAAGGGGGATACGTCCTCCGCGCTTCTGGAAGTGCTGGACGGGGAGCAGAACGTCCGCTTCCGCGACCATTATGTGGAAACGCCGATTGACCTTTCGCAGGTGCTTTTCATCGCGACGGCCAATACGACCCAGACGATCGCGCGGCCGCTTCTGGACCTCATGGAAGTTATCGAGATCAGCAGCT
>CAZPGD010000120.1:5230-5571 GCA_964585865.1 uncultured Hungatella sp.
TATACGGAGAATGAGAAGTTCCATATCGCCAGGGATTTCCTGACGGGCAAGCAGCTTGAACGGCACGGCCTGCGGGAGGACCAGCTGTCCGTCAGCGACGGGGCGCTGAAGAAAATCATTCATAACTATACCAGGGAGGCCGGCGTCCGGAACCTGGAACGGCGGATCGGCGACATCTGCCGCAAGGCCGCCCGGGAGATTCTGGAGAGGGAGGCGCCCGAGGGATCCGGCGCCTGCATCCGCGTTACGGAAGAGAATCTGGAGCAGTATCTGGGGAAGGAGAAAACTTCCTACGAGGACGCCGACGAGGAAGACCAGACGGGGGTCGCCCGCGGCCTGGC
>CAZPGD010000121.1:0-5567 GCA_964585865.1 uncultured Hungatella sp.
TCGGGGCGGGTCGTAAAGTCCTTCATCCACCGGCATGTGAACATGCCGTGGATTCAGACTTTCGACCCTGGCATCATCATTTTTAAGATATCCGTGGGACGATCCGCGGCGCCTACATGCGGTACATCCCGCAGATCGTTTTCGCCGCGAAAGCCGAACCCGTATGTCACGCCGATAAAATCCACGCCCAGCTGTTTTGCTCCCTCCGCGTCGTGAACGGTATCGCCGACCATCACGACCCGGCCGGAATCGGAAACGCCGGCTTCCGCGATACACATCCGTATGATATCCTGTTTTTTCCGTTTGTTTTCATAGTCACTGCCGTGCATGATCTTCGTATAGCGGTCAAATCCGTAATGCTTAAGCAGCGCAACCGCGCAGTCCTCCCGCTTGTAAGTCGCCACGGCGATCCGGATCCCGCGGGCGGCCAGCCCGCCGCACAGCGCGTAGATCCCCTCGTACGGCCTGGCCTTCATCAGATCCGCGTCCTTGTACCGTTCGCGGAAAATGGTCACGGCTTCCTGCAGGACGGGATCGGAAAGCCCGCAGATCTGCGTGAAGGAATCCCGGATCGGCGGGCCGATGAACGAAGTCATACGGGTCTCGTCCGGCATGGGACACCCCAGGACCCCGATCGTGTACCGGACAGCCCCCAAGACCCCTTCCGTGGTATCCAGAAGCGTCCCGTCCAGATCAAAAACCACCACATCGTACCGGTTCTCCATCATTTCACCCCGTAACGCGAATCCGTCAGGAAACGGACCTGCAGCACGTCGCCGGTCCGCGCCAGGAAATCATTGGTATATTGATTCAGATAATTCGCCTTGCTTTTCACAAAATCATACTCCATATCCGTATCCATGTAATAGTCCGAACGGCTGGAATACCCGTCGAACCCGGCCAGCGTCACCTGCCCGCAGCCGATGGAAATCAGCGTTTTCAGCAGCATAATCAGGGAATTGTCCACGAACTCCGCCTCCGGATCGATCAGGCTGCTGTAATTCAGCACAAAATCAAAGGCTCCTTCCTTCGTGCCCGTCACGTTCGAGGTGGCGATCACGGAATATTTCTCTCGGCTCAGCCGCGTGGCCAGCTGGACGTAGCGCTTGGCGTTGCTTAAGAAAATATAATCCGGCCTCATGCCTTCCGGTACGTAATTGATGGAAATCACCGTGGGATGGCGACTCGCCGTGTAGGCGTCCACCCGCTCCCTCTGCGTCTTCATGGTCGTTCCCGGCCCGATCAGCAGCAGTTCCCGCCCGGTCAGAAGCGTCCGCAGCCTCTGGCGATCCTTTTCGTCATTCACTTCGTTTTTCTGGTATTCCACGTAAAGACGCTCGATATAGTCCTTATCGTACAGAAGCTTTTTCTCCCCTTCCAGCTTCTGCAGGATCCGGTTGACGGACTTTACCGACAGCGTGCGCTTATTGGTCAGATACGCCACGTAATTCGGGTGGCAGTCGTTGGATGCCGCGATATAGTAGAACATGTTGTATCCCCAGGTGGCCGGATGATAGAACGCGGACAGATTGGCGTCGATCGCCTCCAGCAGCTGGCTGATATGGTAATGCCGGCCCAGGGCGTTGTTCATATACATGGCGATCAGTTCCACGGGGGCGTTTCCGGCGCTTTTCCCCATGCCGTAAATCGTTCCGTCCACGATCATGTCCCGTTCGGTGCGGTTGGAGAGCATGGCAATGCAGTTGGCGTATCCCATCTGGAAATTGTTGTGCCCGTGGTAGCCCAGGCCGATCTCCGGCAGCAGGCAGCCGTCCAGCAGACGGAAATAATGGAGCAGATTGTTCTGGTGCATCAGCCCGTAGGTGTCTACCATGGAAACGGCGTAGGGGCGGACTTCGTTGGCGAGGCGGATCAGATCCGCCATCTCCTCGTCGCTGTAACTGGTCACGCTCACCAGCTGGGCGAAAACCTTGTACCCCAGTTTTTTCAGCTCCCCGCAGAACTTTAGGGCCGGTTCGCGGAGGTTCTTTTTAAAGATCACCCGGATCCCGTCCAGGAAACAGCCGTCGCGGGGGCCGATCCGCGAGAGGCCGCAGGTCCCGTAGTCGATCATGCCGACCACCATGGCCTGCTTTTTGTCCAGTCTCCCGAAAATGCGGTTGACGCTGTCCGTATCCGGCATAATGCTGCGGTCCGGATCGAAGGGCCGGCGCTCGTCCAGAAAGCCGACTTCGATGATATCCAGCCCGGCGTCTACCAGACGCTCGAAAATGCTGACAAGATTATCGCGGCCGAATTTCCAGTCGTTCACGTATCCGCCGTCCCGCAGGGTACAATCCAGCAAACTTACCTTGTTCATGCCCCCTCCTTCTTCCCGTAGTTCTTCGCCGCCGCGTCAAAACGCTCCCGCAGGAGGTCCTGATTATGCAGACGGAGCACGCTGCCGGTTCTCGCGGCCACGAACCGTTCCAGCTTCTCCATATATTCATCCGAAGTGATGCTGCCTTCCGCCACATAGGTCAGGCCCTTTTCCCAGCTGGCCGTCAGTTCCGGATTCAGCAGCTGGCGGATCGAGGCGTCCACCACTTCGTAAACCAGTTCGCCGAGCAGCGTGGGCGTGATCACCTGGGTCTTGCCGTTTAAGGCCAAGTACTTGATGTTGACCAGCTTCTTGAGGATCTCCGCCCTGGTGGCGCTGGTGCCGATGCCGCTTCCCTTGATCTGCGCGCGCAGTTCCTCGTCCTCGATCAGCTGGCCGGCGTTTTCCATCGCCAGGATCATGGAACCGGAGGTGTAGCGCTTGGGCGGCGACGTCTCCCCCTCTTTGACAGACAGGGAGGCCAGTTCCAGTACCGTCCCCTTCTTAAGGGAAGACAGCATTTTCAGAAAGGCGGGGTCTGCTGACCCTTCACCTGTGGTGTCCGGCTGCCTGCCCGACGCGTCGCCGGCTCCCGCGTCACCCGTGCCGTCCCTCCCGCCTCCGCCGGCGTCCGCGACTTTCAGATACCCCGGATCGGTCAGGACGCGGAAACCCGCGTAAAAATGCTCCCCCATCCGCACCAGCTCCAGGGATGTTTTCTGATAGACGGCCGCCGGATAGAAAACGCTCAGGAACCGTCTCGCGATCCGTTCATAAACCTTCATGGCCAGCGGCGGCAGACCGCGCATGGCGGAAAACCCCTGTCCCGTGGGAATGATCGCGTAATGGTCCGTAATCTGCTTATCATCGACATAGCGGGTCTTCGCGATATTCCGGTAACTGCCGTTCTGCAGGATCTCCTCCGCAAACGTTCCCACGGGCGCGAACTGGCGGAGACCGCCGATATTTTTCCGTATCTCCTTCGCCACCGCCGAAGAAAGCACCCGCGCGTCCGTCCTCGGATACGTGACCAGTTTCTTTTCATACAGCTGCTGCGCGATCTGCAGAGTTGCGTCCGGACTGATCTTGAACAGCTTCGAGCAATCGTTCTGAAGTTCCGCCAGATTATACAGAAGCGGCGGGTTTTTCTTCTCCTTCTTCCGCTCGACGGCGGCCAGCTTCGCGGTCAGGGGCTTCTCCCCGGCGCTTAGGGCGCCGATCAGTTCTTCGGCGGTCCTGCGCTCCTTGAACCCGTTTTCCTTATAGAGAAACGGCGTCCCGAAATACCGGGAACCTTCCGCGCATTTCCACTCCCCGTCAAAACGCGTCCCGTCTCGGTCAAACGTCCCGATCACGCGGTAAAACGGGGTTTTGACAAATTCGCGGATCTCCCTCTCCCGCCGCACCGCCATGCCAAGGACGCAGGTCATGACGCGGCCGACGCTCACCACCGTCCGGTCCCGCTTCAGATAGGCGGAAACGGTGCCGCCGTATTTCAGCGTCAGCAGCCGGGAAAAATTGATCCCCATCAGATAGTCCTCTTTGGCCCGCAGGTAGGCGGAGGCGGAGAGGTTGTCATACTCCTTCCAGTCCTTCGCTTCCCGGATCCCGCGCAGGATCTCCTCTTCCGTCTGAGAATCGATCCAGACGCGTTTCCGCGCCTTGTCGTGCACGCCCGCCATCTGGTCGACCAGACGGTAGATATATTCCCCCTCGCGGCCGGAGTCGGTGCAGATATAGATCACATCGACGTCCGCGCGGTTCAGCAGGCCGCTGACGATCCGGAACTGTTTGGACACGCCCCCAATGACTTCGTACTTAAATTCTTTCGGCAAAAACGGCAGCGTCTGCAAACTCCAGCGCTTGTACCGGGGATCGTAGGCTTCGGGGTAACTCATTGTCACCAGATGGCCCACGCACCAGGTCACGACGGCGTCATCCGCTTCCAGATAGCCGTCCCGCCGCTGCCAGTTCTTTTTGAGGGCGCCCGCGAATTCCTGGGCCACGCTCGGCTTTTCCGCTATATATAAGGATTTCGGCATGGACTACTCGACTCCGAATTTATAAATCGTGGTGGTCGCGTATTCGTCCCCGCGCTTCAATACGGGAGACAGAAATCCCGGCTGATTGACCGCGTCGGGGAAATACTGGGTCTCAAAGCAGTACCCGCTCCTCTTCCCGTAGACGGCCCCGTCCTTTCCCTTATCGGTGCTCAGACTGTTGGCCGTGTACAGCTGGAGCCCCGGCAGATCCGTGTAGACTTCCAGTGTGCGGCCGCTCTTCGCGTCGCAGGCTTTCGCGACAAGATCCATTTCCCCGGGCGCGTGGTTCAGCGCGAAATTGTGGTCGTAGCCGCCCGCCAGGCGCAGCTGCTCATCATCCGCGCCAATGTCCCGTCCGAGCGGCTTCATGGTCCGGAAATCCATGGGCGTCCCCTCCACCGGCCTCACTTCTCCCGTGGGAATACTGTCCGCGTCCGTGGGCGTGTAGGCGTCGGCGCCGATCCAAACCTGCTGATCCATGGCGCTGCCGGAATCATGACCGGCCAGGTTGAAATAGGCGTGATTGGTCATATTGGCAATCGTGTCGGCATCGCAGGTCATATGGTAGTCAATCCGGACGCTGTTGTCTTCCGTCAAAGTGTAGGAAACCGTAATCGAGGCATTGCCGGGGTATCCCTGATCGCCGTCGGGGCTTAAGAGGGAGAATTTTACGCATGTCCCCCGCGGCGTTTCCTCCGTATCCGCTTTCCAGACGCGATCCCGGTAGTAATGGAGGCCGCTGTGAAGATTGTGCCCTCCCGGATTGTTCCGGTCGAGGCGGTAGGTGACGCCGTTGAGAACGAAGCGCGCGCCGCCGATGCGGTTGGCATTGCGGCCCACAATCTCCCCCATATGACCGGGGTTATCGGCAATGTCGGCCGCCTCCCCCGCTGCCAGAACCACGTCCGCCTGCTTTCCGTCCCGGTCCGGCACCTCCATGGTCAGCCAGATCGCTCCCAGATCCGTAAACGACGCGCGGACGCCGTTTCCGTTGGTCAATGTATAACGGTAAACCGTCTCTCCCGTACCCGATGTGCCGAATACGCTCTTCGTGCAGCTCATAATGAATGATCCCTCCTTAATCCGTAATCCGTATTTCCTGCTTCGCCTGTATATATTCCTGCGCCGTCAGAAGTTCCGCGCACAGGATCGCGCCGCCGGCCGCGCCGCGCACCGTATTGTGGGAGAGTCCGACAAATTTATAA
>CAZPGD010000122.1:0-5564 GCA_964585865.1 uncultured Hungatella sp.
ATCCTGCAGGAATACGGCCGCCGGGAAGATCTGGGATTATCCATGGTGGAGCGGCTGGAAACGGATCACGCGCGGGTGGTCTATCAGGGAGTGGAGGGCGCTTACAGCCATGGCGCGGCGCTTCAGTATTTCGGCGAGAACGCGGACGCGTTTCACGTCAGGACCTGGGACGAGGCCATGAGCGCGGTGGAAAAGGGGGACGCGGATTACGCGGTGATCCCCATTGAAAATTCTTCCGCGGGGGCCGTGTCAGACAACTATGATCTGCTGATTACGCATGAAAATGTGATCGTCGCGGAGACATTTCTCCCCGTGAGCCACGCGCTTCTGGGGCTTCCGGGGGCGGATCCGGCGGGGATCCGGACGGTTTATTCCCATCCGCAGGCGCTGATGCAGTGCTCGAAATATCTGAACGCGCGGCCGGACTGGCGGCAGATCAGCGTGGAGAATACGGCCGTGGCCGCGAAAAAAGTGGTGACGGACGGGGATCCCACGCAGGCGGCGGTGGCCAGCGAGGTGGCGGGGAAGCTGTACGGTCTGTCGGTGCTGGCGCCGGAGATTAATTATAATAAGGAAAATACGACGCGTTTCCTGATCCTTGGCAGGCAGAAAGTCTACTGCCGGGACGCGGGAAAAATCAGTCTCTGTTTTGAACTGCCCCATAAGAGCGGGACCCTCTACAATATGCTGGGAAATTTTATCTACAATGACGTGAATATGGTGATGATCGAGTCGCGGCCGATTCCGGGGAAAAACTGGGAGTACCGGTTCTTTGTGGATATTGAGGGGAATTTAAGCCAGCCGAATATTCAGAACGCGCTGCGGGTGATCCGGGAGGAAGCGGCGAATATGCGGGTACTGGGAAATTATTAAGCGCGGGCGCGGCGGAAAGCGCCGGCGGCGCGCATGTCCGGCACCGGCCGGAGCGGAGTCCCTATGCGCCATAGGGGTCAAAAGATGCCAGACGGGTCGTAAAGTCATTCATCCACCGGCATGTAAACATGCCGTGGATTCAGACTTTCGACCCTGGCATCATCATATGATGAAAGGATTATGACGGAATGAAACCGATGATTTTGTACCGGAACCTGCGGTACCAGAAATTATTTGACGATATGAGCGAACTGCTGGGCGCCGGGCTTCCCGGAGGGGAAGCGGCGGAGACCGGCACAGGCCCGGCCGAACCGCGTTTTGCGAGGGAGCACCCTGTAGCCGGAGCAGGGCCGGCGGGACCGAACCCTGCAGTCTGCGCGGGTCAGGCAGGGCGGCGGCCGGCGGGACTGGGGCCGGATCCGTGGGCCTGCGCCAATCAGCTGATCGAACTGGCGGCGGACTACGGTTTCGCGGGCAATCTGTGGCATTGCTTCCTGGCTCTCTGTCTGGCAACGCATGAAAACGCGTACAGCACGGCCTGCGAGATCCGCGGGGACGCGGGCGGGACATTAAGTCATCTGGCGCGGCAGGATTTCGCGGTGTTCAAGGATCTCTTTGACCGGGATATCCGCGTGCTGGACGGCCGGATGGAAGAAACGGTGCCGGTGTGGCGGGATCTGGCGGCCTTTGAGCCGGCGGGGGACGGGAGCCGTATTTTCAATAAGCGGGTCCGCGACCGGATCGTCGAACTGGCGGTGACGCTGAGCGGGGCCGCCGATACGGAACGGTTCCAGGCGGCCGTGACCCGCTTCTACCGGGAGTTCGGCGTGGGAAAATACGGACTCAACAAGGCGTTCCGCGTGGAGGAGAGCGGACACGAGGCAAGGATGGTTCCCATTGTGAACGTGGAGCACGTTTATCTGGACGATATTGTGGGGTACCAGATCCAGAAAAAGAAGCTGATCGAGAATACGGAGGCGTTTTTGGCGGGTCGGGCGGCGAACAATGTTCTCCTCTTCGGCGACGCGGGCACCGGAAAATCTTCCAGCATTAAAGCGATTCTGAATGAATATTACGGGCAGGGGCTGCGGATCATTGAGGTCTACAAGCACCAGTTCCGCGTCCTGTCCTCGGTTCTGGAGCAGATTCAGAACCGGAATTATAAATTTATCATTTTCATGGATGATCTGTCTTTTGAGGAGAGCGAACCGGAATACAAATATCTGAAGGCGATCATCGAGGGGGGACTGGGACGGAAGCCGGGCAACGCGCTGATCTACGCCACTTCCAACCGCCGCCATCTGATCCGGGAGAAATTCAGCGACAAGAAGGAACTGGACGACGAACTCCATGTCAATGATACCGTGCAGGAGAAGCTGTCCCTGGCGGCGCGCTTCGGCGTCACGATCTACTTCGGGGCCCCGGATAAGAGGCAGTTCCAGCATATCGTGAAGGTGCTGGCGGAGCGGCACCACGTGACGATGCCGGAGGAGGAACTTCTGGCGGAGGCGAATAAATGGGAACTGCAGCACGGCGGACTGTCAGGCAGAACCGCGGCCCAGTTTATTAATTATCTGCTGGGAACGCGGGAGCCATGTGACCGGCCCGACGAATACGGGAATGCGAAAGCCGGGGAACCGTTCTGACGGATACGGGGGCCGGAAATCCGGGGGAATACCTGCGGCCACGGCGGCCCGGGAATCTCTGCCGCCGCGCGGGAAAAGGAAAGGAAGCGAACGGGAGGAAAGGAGGACGGGATGGCAGCTCATTTATTCGCGGCTATCGACGTGGGATCGTTTGAACTGGAAATGGGTATCTACGAGATGTCCGCAAAGGGCGGGATGCGCCAGATCGATCATTTGCGCCACGTGATCGCGCTGGGCCGCGAAACCTATCACACCGGCAAGATCAGCTACCGCCTGGTGGATGAGGTGTGCCGGGTGCTGGGGGATTTTTCCGGGATCATGAAAGAGTACCGGGTGGAGGACTACCGGGCCTACGCCACCAGCGCCATGCGCGAAGCCGTCAACAATAAGATCATTCTGGACCAGATTCTCGTGCGGACCGGGATCCGGGTGCGGATCATTAACAATTCCGAGCAGCGTTTCTTAAGTTACAAGGCGATTGCCATGAAGGCGGCGGAATTTGAGAAAATCATTCAGAAAGGGACCGCGATTGCCGATGTGGGTTTCGGCAGCACACAGATCTCCCTGTTCGACAAGGACAGTCTGGTGACGACGCAGAACATCGTCCCCGGCGTTCTGAAAATCCGCGAAACCCTTTCCCGGATCCAGGCCAACAGCGCTTTGGAACAGTCCATCGTGGAGGAAATGATCGACCACGAACTGATCAAATTTAAAAAACTGTACCTGCGGGACCGCGAGATTAAAAACCTGATCGGGATCGGCGATACGATTACCGCCATGATTCGCAGGGCGTCCACCGGGGAGCAGAAGGACCGGATCACAAGGGAGGAGTTCAATCAGGTCTATGATCAGATGATGACCATGACGTCGGGGCAGATTGAGGAAGGATTCGGCGTCAACGAGGGCTATACCGGGATCCTGCTCGCGGGCGCGGTCATTTACAGGCGGATCCTGCAGGTAAGCGGGGCGGAAATGGTGTGGGCGCCGGGGATCCGGCTCTGCGACGGGATCGCCGCCGAGTACGCGCAGTCACGGAAATGGGTGAAGTTCGCCCACGATTTTGACGACGATATTCTGGCGACGGCCAGAAACATGGCCAGACGCTACCGCTGCGGCAATAGTCATATCCAGTGCGTGGAGACGCTGGTGGCCCGGATGTTCGACGCCATGAAGAAGCACCACGGACTGGCGCAGAGGGACCGGCTGCTTCTTCGGATCGCCGCCGTTCTCTACGGCTGCGGCAAATATATTTCCATGCGGGAATACTGGATCAGTTCCTACCATATTATCATGTCCACGGAGATTATCGGCCTGTCCCATGACGAGCGGGAGACCGTGGCCAAAGTGGTCCGTTACCTGGCGGACCGTTTCGATTATGACAGGGCGGATATCCGCACGGCCAAGCTGACGGCCCTTCTGCGGGTGGCGGTGGCGCTCGACGCGAGTTACCGGCAGAAACTGACGGAGTGCCGGATGGGCGTGCGGAACGACGAGTTTGTCATTTCGACGAATTATCAGGGGGATCTGAGCCTGGAACAGATGTCGGTGCAGACCGGTTCCGCGTTTTTTGAAGAAATCTTCGGCATCCGTCCGGTGCTGAAACAGAAAAGGAGGGTGTAGCGATGGCGGAAAGCGATACCAGATACGTGGCGCCTGAGAATTTTGTCAACCGGGAATTAAGCTGGCTGGAATTCGACTGCCGGATCCTGGAGGAGGCCAGGGACAAGACCATTCCGCTGTTTGAACGGCTGAAATTTCTGAGCATCACGGCTTCCAATCTGGATGAATTTTTCATGGTGCGCGTGGCCACGCTGAAAGACATGGTTCACGCGGATTATACGAAACCCGACATGGCCGGAATGAAGCCTGAGGAGCAGCTGGAAAAGATCGGGGAGAAAACGCACGATCTGGTGGCGCTCCAGTATTCGACGTACAGCCGTTCCCTGATGCCGGCGCTGAAGCAGAACGGGCTGCGCATCGTGGCACGCCACGAGGATCTGACGCAGGCGGAGGGCGAATGGGCGGACAGTTATTTCCGCGACAATGTCTATCCGGTCCTGACGCCGATGGCGGTGGATTCCTCGCGGCCGTTCCCGCTGATCCGCAATAAATCCTTAAACATCGCGGCGCTGATCCGCAAAAAGGACGGGGGGAAAGAGGTGGATTTCACCATGGTGCGGGTGCCGGCGGTGCTCCCCAGAATAGTGGAAATCCCGGTCAGCGGCGAGCGGGTGGTGATCCTGCTGGAAGAAATCATTGAGCGGAACCTGCCGGCCCTGTTCTCGAACTGCGAGATCATTGCCGCCCATCCGTTCCGCATCATGCGCAACGCGGATCTTTCCATCGACGAGGAAGAGGCGGAGGATCTTCTGACGGAGATCGAGAAACTTCTGAAAAAGCGCCAGTGGGGCGAGGTGATCCGTCTGGAAATCGAGGACAACGCCGACAAACGGATCCTGAAAAGACTGCGCAAGGAACTGAAAATCCAGCCCGCCGATATCTATGAGGTCAGCGGGCCGCTGGATCTGACATTTTTGATGAAAATGTACGGCATGGAGGGCTTCGACCATCTGAAAACGAAGCCGCATGTCCCGCAGCCCAATCCGGCGTTTTTAAATAACGACGATATTTTCACGAATATCCGCAGGGGCGATATCCTGCTCCACCATCCGTACGAGTCCTTCCTGCCGGTGGTGCGCTTTATCAGGGAGGCCGCCAGGGATCCGGAGGTTCTGGCGATCAAGCAGACGCTGTACCGCGTCAGCGGCAATTCCCCCATCGTGGCGGCGCTGGCCGAGGCGGCGGACAACGGCAAGCAGGTGTCCGTGCTGGTCGAACTGAAAGCCCGCTTTGACGAGGAGAACAATATCAACTGGGCCCGGATGCTGGAAAAAGCCGGCTGCCATGTCATTTACGGCCTCGTGGGCTTAAAGACTCATTCGAAAATCACGCTGGTGGTCCGCCGCGAGGATGACGGCATCCGCCGCTACGTCCATCTGGGCACCGGCAATTACAATGATTCCACGGCCAAACTCTACACGGACT
>CAZPGD010000123.1:0-2717 GCA_964585865.1 uncultured Hungatella sp.
TCGCGGTTCATCATGATGAACATCGAGAAAGCTTCGCCGGAGGAACTGCGGGCGTACGACATTGCCATGGGGCTGAAGAAAGGCCCTGCGGCTGCCGGCGCGGACGGTTCCGATGCGAGTGGCGGAGCGGCGGCTGCCGGCGGGGATGGTTCCGGCGCGAATGGCGGGGACAGAGCCGGTGCGAGTGACAGGGCGGCGTCTGCCGGTGCGAGTGGCGGAGCGGTTCTGCTCACCGCGGCGGATAAATGGATCCTGTCGCGGGTCAATGATCTGATCAGGGACGTGACGTCCAATCTGGATAAATATGAACTGGGCATCGCTCTTCAGAAGGTGTATGATTTCGTGTGGGAGGAATTCTGCGACTGGTATATCGAGATGGTAAAGGCCAGGCTGTGGAAGGATGACGACGAGACGCACACGGCGGCGATCTGGACGCTGAAGACGGTGCTGATCCAGTCCCTAAAGCTGCTGCACCCCTATATTCCGTTCATCACCGAGGAGATTTTCTGCAACCTGCTTGACGATAATGAAACGATCACCGTGGCACAGACGCACCCGGATGGGACCGTGACGGAGAGCGAGAGTACGGAGAGGTCCATCATGATTTCCGCCTGGCCTGTTTACAGGGAAGAATGGAATTTTGCCCGCGAGGAGGCGGAGGTGGAAACGATTAAGGATGCCGTCCGTGCCATCCGCGCCGTGCGCACTTCGATGAATGTGCCGCCGGGTAAGAAGGCGAGGGTTTATGTGGTGTCCGGGGACAGCGGCCTGCTGGATATTTTTGAACGGAGCCGTGCGTTTTTCGCGATGCTCGGTTACGCGAGCGAGGTGATTCTCCGGACGGATAAAACCGGTATTCCGGAGAACGCCGTGTCCGCGGTCATTGCGAAGGCCGCGATCTATATCCCGCTGGAGGAACTGGTGGACATTGATAAGGAGATCGAGCGGCTGGAAAAGGAGAAGGCGCGCCTGGAGAAGGAACTGGCCCGCGTGGACGGGATGCTCGGCAACGAGAAGTTCACCGGCAGGGCCCCCGCCGCCAAGATCGCCGAGGAACGTGAGAAACAGCGCAAATACAGGCAGATGATGGAACAGGTAAAGGAGCGGCTGGCGCAGCTGCGGTAAGGCGAAGGGCCCGCTCCGTGAAGCATGGCCCGCGGATTCCGAATGGCGGGCAGGATGAAAGATTTTACGACCCGTCCGATAACATTTGACCCCGGTATGAAGGGAGTTCCTTCCGATGAATGAAATCGAAGAATATTTGAATAATATCCCCATGTGGGCCGATCAGAAAAATACGCTTTCCGACATTCGCCGCTACCTGGAGGAACTGGGCAATCCGGACGATTCCATGCGGATCATTCACGTGGCCGGTACGAACGGCAAGGGTTCCGTGTGCGCCTATCTGACTTCCATGCTCCACGAAGCCGGTTTCAAGGTGGGGACATTTATTTCCCCCCATCTGGAAACTACCCGCGAGCGGTTCCTGCTGTACGGCGAGCCGGTCGGCGAAGAAGTGTACGCGGACGCGTTTTACAAGGTGAAGCAGCTGTCCGGGAAGATGACCGCGAGGGGGCTGAACCCGCCGACGTATTTTGAATTTCTCTTTTATATGAGCATGGTGATTTACGCGAACTGCGGTCCGGATTTTGTGATTCTGGAAACCGGGCTGGGAGGCCGTCTGGACGTGACCAATGTGATCCGCCGGCCGGAACTGACGATCCTGACTTCGATCAGCATGGACCACATGCAGTATCTGGGCAATACCGTGGCGGAGATCGCCGCCGAGAAGGCCGGTATCTTAAAACCGGGAACGCCGGTGGTTTATGACGCGAACAATCCGATCAGCAGTCAGGTCATTGAGTACCACGCCAAAAGCCTGGGCTGCCCGCTGTTTCCGGTGCGCCGCGCGGATTATACGCTTTTGGAGCGCACGCAGGAAGGACCGAGGATCGCGGTCCGGACCGTGGACGGCGGTCAGGTGATCGTGGAGATTCCCTCTCAGGCCGAGTACCAGATGATGAATGTTACGGTGGCCATCCATGCGGTCGGTGTCCTGCGGAGCCGCCGGATCGCGTGGCTCTCCGCCTCCGATGTAATCAGGGGGATCCGTCTCAGCTACTGGCCGGGACGCATGGAGGAAGTGCTTCCGCAGGTATTTCTGGACGGCGCGCACAATGAGGACGGGGTCGCCGCTCTGGCGGAAACGATTCGCCGGATGCAGAGGGACACGGGCAAGTCCGTGTCGCTGCTGTTCGGCGCCATGTCGGACAAGGCCCACCGCCAAATGATCCGAAAGCTGTGCGAGGGGATCCGGATCAGCCGGGTAACGATTGCCCGGGTGCAGTCGGAGCGCGCCGCGGACACGGAGGAACTGGCGGATGAGTTTCGCGGGGAACTGGACTGTCCCGTGGTATGTTTCGATTCCGTGGAGGAGGCGTGGAATGATTTCCTGCGGCACCGGGACGGGGGACTCGGTTTCTGCGCGGGGTCGCTCTATCTGGTGGGAGCGGTGAAGAGCCTGCTGAACGGAAACGAGGAAGAGGCTGCCGGGCAGCAGCGGTGACGAATCTGCTGCCGGCGGTGGTGAAGGGTTTGCCGGGCGGCAGCGGCGAAGGGCCAGCTGCCGGCGGTGGTGAGGGGACTGCCGGACGGCGTCGGAGAAGGGTTAGCTGCCGGAGGTGGTGAGGGCTGCCGGACGGCGTCGGAGAAGGGCC
>CAZPGD010000123.1:2817-5562 GCA_964585865.1 uncultured Hungatella sp.
GTCGGAGAAGGGCCGGCTGCCGGCGGTGGTGAGATGTTTGTCGGATGGCAGCGGTGAAAAGAACCTGCCGGGCGGCAGCGGCGAAGATACGGAAGCGCGGAAATACGGAAACGATTTCAAGGAAAAAGGAGCAGTCAGCCAATATGATAGATTTTGAAGAAGAGTTGAGCCGTTTTAAGCCGAGTCTGGAAGTGGAGGAAGTGGAGGACGCCATTGTGGACAGCGACCTGACCGATATGGCGGACATTATGATGCAGCTGATCAAGGAGGGCAGCAAAGACAGGGAAAAGCATGGATAAGGCGATGAACTACGCGGTCAGATGCGGCCGTATTTCCAATACATTCTACAATATGGGCCTGGAAAAAGCCCGCGTACGGGACCTGACGGGCGCTTCCCAGTGTCTGAAAAAAAGTCTCCTGTTTGACAAGTACAACATCGACGCCCGTAATCTTCTGGGGCTGATTTATTATGAAATCGGGGAGACGGCCGAGGCGCTTGTCCAGTGGGTGATCAGCAATAATCTGCGGCCGGAGCACAACCGGGCCTCCGATTATCTGTATGAAATTCAGGGGAAACCGGGGCGGCTGGAGGATGAGAGCGTCCATATCCGCCGCTACAACCAGGCCCTGATCCAGGCGCAGAACGGGAATCCCGATCTGGCGATCCTGCAGCTGGGCCGGGTGGTGGAACACAAGCCGAATTTCGTGAAGGCCCATATGCTGCTGGCGCTCCTCTATATCGGGCAGGAGGATTACCAGAAAGCGGGCAAGTCCCTGTACAAGGTTCTGCAGATTGACAGGAACAATCCGAAGGCTTCCTTGTACATGTCCATTGCCAAGAGCCATACGGGCAGGGCCGACGTGGAAAAAAGGAAGCTGCTGAACGCGTTTTCCCATCGCCGGATGGAGGACGACGATATTATTCTGCCGCCGTCCTATAAGGAGAATACGGGCTGGCAGACCGTGCTCCAGATCATCGGAGGACTGGCGCTGGGGGCGGCGGTTGTGTTTTTCATGGTGATGCCCGCGCGGGAGGAACAGCTGAACGAGCGCCACAACCAGGAACTGACCGGGGTGCTGGAGCAGGTGAACCAAAAGAGCATGGAGACGGATCGTCTGGAAGCGGAACTTGCGGCTGTGGAAGCCGAGCGCGACGCCGCCAGTCAGCAGCTGCAGGCGATTAACGATGAACATGGCGGCGTGCTGAGCCAGTACCGGCAGCTGGTGCATATCCTGCGGGCTTATAAAGTGGGAGATTTCCAGACGGCGGCGGAACTGTATCCCGAGTTGGATCCGTCGGTTATCGAGGATGAGTCCATGCAGGCGGTGATCCGGGAGATCCGCGGGGACATGGAGCAAACCGGTTATCAGGTTCTGGCCGATCTGGGGAACAAAGCCCGGGACGCGGGAAATCCGGAACAGGCGCTGGATTTCTATCAGAAGAGTCTCGGTATCAAGGCGGACAATGCGCAGGTGCTCTGCGATATGGCCATGGTCTATCAGAATCTGGGGCAGGAGGACGAGGCGAACCGGCTGTTCGGCGAGGTGATTCAGAATTATCCGAATACGGAGCAGGCGGAACAGGCGCGGACGGCGAGAGGGTATTAGAGGGGGGAAGGCCGGGGAAGCGGGGTTTTATGCGCTATCGGGAAACGTCCGCCGCGGGAAACGCTCTTTCGTAGCCGGAAACCGCTTCCTGATAGAACTCCCGCAGCTGCCCGAGATAAACGCGTTTCCACGGTTTATTGCGTCCGCAGTAATGGATAATGACGCAGTGGCGGCGCACCCAGTCGAGATTCAGATTCTTTTCGAAAGGAGAATGCCGGAAATACAGGCGTTCGCTCATGTTGTAGCGAAAAGGATCCAGAACGAAAATTTTCTTCACGTATAAACAGCTGATAATATCCTGATCGGGGAGAAAGAGCAGATATTTCTTTTTCTTTATAAAATCAAATACTTCTTCATAATCCTGTTCCTTCCGCAATCTTTCCAGATTCATCAGTATAACGCCGGAATTGATATAGGGACAGTCTTTATCCAGTTTCAGACGCAGTTCATTGAACAGGCGGAAAATCCCCTCGACATGGGTGGCGGCCGCGAAAAAATATTTTTCCATGGGAATATCGTACAGTGTGCGCACGGGGCCGTTGACGATAATATCGGGGTCCAGGTACAGGATGCGGTCGATGTCTTCCGGCAGGTATCTGGCAGCGAAAATCCGGTAATAGATTTCCCGCGGGTACCGCGCGCTCGTCGGTGCGTGCTTTAGGTCGATGCCTTTCGCCTGAATCGGGATTAGTAAATGCCGGTCCCCCAGCAGCTGTCTGGTCCGTGCCAGTTTGTTTTCCCGAATATTGGTATGGAGCAGGTACACGCGGAATTGCTCTCCGGGATTGCTTTTGAGAAGGGAATAGAGCATGACATTTAATTGAGAAATATAGTTTTCGTCCAGAGTTACCAGCAGGTTAACCGGGGCGGTTTTGGGGGATGTCTGCGCCATGGTTGCTCCTTGAAAAAATTTTTCCTTATTATACCGCCGCATGGCAGTATTCGCAAGAGAGATAAAGCGCAAAACGAAAAAAATTTTGCCTTGATTTGTATATTTATTCGGGGGTTGACACGCCGGGAAAAGTGTGCTATGATTCGCTTAATTTCATAAGACAAACCGTTGAAGCGGAGATAACGGCGATGATCCGGTCTTTGACAGTACTTTTTCCAAAAAAGGTCCCAAAAACCGCTCTGCAA
>CAZPGD010000124.1:0-1575 GCA_964585865.1 uncultured Hungatella sp.
GGCAGACGTGAAGCCTCATTTGCCGCCCACGTCCCGGTACTCGCGCACAAACCGCGAGACTTCCTGCTTTTTCCCGTAGCGCTCCAGCGCGTAGCAGACGTGAAGCCTCTCCTTCGCCCGGGTCATCGCCACGTAGAACATTCTTCTCTCTTCCTCCAGATCCGCGTCCAGCACCGCTCTCCGGTGGGGCGTGATCCCCTCGTTGGCGTCCAGAATATAGACAATCGTAAATTCCAGACCCTTCGATCCGTGCATGGTCATCAGGGAAATGCCCTTGCGCTCCGCCCGCCGCGCCTCCGCCTGCTCCCGCAGCTTCCTTTTATATTCCTCCATATGGCCGAACCATGCTTCCGTCGTCCTGAATCCGGCGGCGCTCTCTTTCAGCTGATCCAGCACCTCCAAAAGTTCTTCCGTCTTCAGCCCGCGGCGCAGGGCGTATTCTTTTATATAATCATCGTATCCCACGGCCTTGCGGATATAGTGCACAGCCGCCGCGGGCGGCATGTCCCGCAGCATCCCAAGGTCGTATTTCAGCTGCTCGATCCGTTCCACCATCCAGCCTCTGTCCTGATAGAACGCCTCCAGCGCGTCCCAGGATACCCGCTTATCCTCCAGCGCGTCCCGGCTGATATAACGGTTCGGACGGTTGATTATCGAGAGAATGTTGCCGCGGCTTAAGTCCCCTTCGGCGGCCCGGATATAAGCCAGCACATTTTTCGAGATCCAGTGGTCAAACAGATTCGGCAGGGCGTCCTTCATCGTGAACGGAATGTTGTATTCCATCAGTTTTTCGATCAGCAGCCGCGGATTCTGATTGGTCCTAAACAGAACCGCCATCTCCTCCGGCGCGTATCCGGCCCGCATGTAATCCTGCAGTTCCCGCACAATGCGCCCGGTCTCCCGGTGCGCGTCGGCGAAAGCGGCGGTCACAACCGGTCTCCCGTGGCCTTTCTGCGCCGTCAGTTTCTTGGTGAAGCGTTTCTGATTATGGACAATCAGCCGGGACGCGGCGTCCACGATTTCCGCGGTGGAGCGGTAATTGACGCCCAAAAGCACCGTTTCCGCGGACGGGTAATCCCGGGGAAAACCCAGCATAATTTCCGGTTTCGACCCGCGGAACCGGTACACGGACTGGTCGTCGTCGCCGACGATAAACAGGTTGTCTTCCGGCTTTGCCAGCATCCGCACAATTTCATACTGGACCTTATTGATATCCTGGAACTCGTCCACCAGAATGTATTGGAATTTTTTCTGCCAGGCCGCCAGAATATCCGGGCGCCGCGTAAAAAGCCGGCGGCACATAACCAGCATATCGTCAAAATCGAGCAGGTTCGCGCGCCGCATCCGCTCTTCGTAGCCCCTGTAAATCTGTCTGAATATTTCTTCGGAACAATTTTGCGAATAATAGTGGTCCGGATCCACCAGTTCGCTCTTGACAAAACTGATTTCCCCCAGAACGGAGGAAATAAATTCGTGCTCGTCCTCAATCTCCAGCTTCAGACGCTCGACCATCTCGCGGACGAAAAGGGTCTGCTGCTCCGCGCGGACGATATTGGAAGCCTGATAGCGGTAAGC
>CAZPGD010000124.1:1675-5529 GCA_964585865.1 uncultured Hungatella sp.
GCGCGTCCCCGCCGCCGGCCGCCATCAGTCTCTCGAAACGTTCCTTCATTTCTCCGGCGGCCGCCTTCGTAAAGGTAATGACCAGAATCCGTGCCGGGTCGGCCCCGCAATCCTCGATCAGATGCTTCACACGGTGCGTGATCACGGTGGTCTTGCCCGATCCCGGCCCGGCCAGAACCATCATCGGGCCTTTGTCATGATTGATCGCCTCCAGCTGAGACGGATGAAAATTCGTCAATAATACTTCCTCCAAACGGACTTCCCGTCATGTGAACATGCCGCGGATTCGGACTTTTGACCCTGGCGTCAGCACCCTATCCCGGAAACCCAGAGCCGCCAGTTCCCGTTTGTATATTCCAGAAGTGTAATGGAGCAGTTGCCGATTCGCACATGGCTTTTGTGGAAATTACTCTGAAGAACGTACCGAAGCATACACTGGATCGCTCCTTCATGGGTAACGACGGCGATTCTTTCCCTGCCTTCGGCCCCTTCCCGCTCCATGTCCTTCATGAAACGGCTTACCCGCTCATACACCATCCCGATCGATTCCCCGCCATACCGGATATAATTTTGAAACGTAAGAGAATTCCAATAGGTTTCCCCCATGGTGGCCTTGCAATCCTCGATCCGTTTTCCCGCCAGTTCCCCGACATTCACTTCCCGGATCCGTTCGTCAAGCAGATACTCGCGCCCCGGCAATACCAGTTCCGCCGTCTGTCTGGTCCGCAGGAGGTCACTGACATACACTTTCTCAAATTCAATGCCTTTCAGCCGCTCTCCCGCACCGCGGGCCTGCTCCCTTCCTTTCTCCGTCAGGGGCGTGGGGGCCCAGCCCGCGTGTTCCCGGCTCACATTCGCTTCACTCTGTCCATGTCGTATTACATACAGTTCCATTTTCTCTCCTCTCCTCACTCATCTCATCCGTTGTCCGCGGGAGACGTACGCATACCCGCTAATCCCCGAGTCCGACCGCGCCCCATTCCGTCAGTTTCTTCCGGAGTTCCCGCACATTCACGCGGTCCACCGCGCAGCCAGCCCGACGGCACATCGACGCGGCCAGCCCGGCGGCCTGTCCCACGCCCATGATGCTTCCCATGACGCGGATCGAAGCGGACGCCTCCCGGTCGGCGGAAAGACAGCGGCTCCCTGCCAGCAGATTCGGAAAGCCCGGCGCGTAGAGACAGCGATAGGGGATATAGGCCGCGTTTTCCAGAAAATGGCACGTCTGGCTGTCCGTACCGTAGTCGTGGATATCGATGGGATGGCAGCCCCTGCCGATCGCGTCGTCGAAATTCACCGCGGCCGCGTACTCTTTTCCGCTCAGAACATACGCGCCCTTCACATGCCGGGTCTCCCGAACCCCCGCCTGAGGAGCGGTCTCAATCAGGTACGCGTTCCGAAACGGCTCATAATACTCCCGCAGAATGTCCAGAAGCGTGCAGACGTCCTCCCGCAGCCGGCACTCCGCCCGTGTCTGATCGCGTTCGTCCGTCATATCCGCCCGGATCCGCGTGGCATTTACCAGAAGTTCGCCCGGCGCCATGGTCCAGCACATCCATGGGCCGCCAAACTGCGGGACTTCCCGTGTCTTTGCCACTTCCCGCAGCAAATCCCGCAGCGGTTCCATATGATAGTTGATCCCCTGCTGACTGTGATGGATCTTGTCTACCTTATCCGTATCGACGCCGCCGACCCGGAAATAAAGGGACGCGGGCTGCGGAGGGGTATGGTACTCCTGCATGGGCACGCCCGCCGTGGCGCACACATCCCCGTCGCCGGTACAATCGACCACATACCCGGCTTCCAGCGCCCATGTTCCGCTTTTTGTCTCCATGATTACATGTGTGACGCGGTTCTCCCCGTCCAGACGGCAGCCGGACAGCCAGGCGTGCAGATACAGATCCACGCCCGCTTCCAGCACCATTCTCTGGGCCTCGATTTTGAAACTCTCCGTGCGGAATGAGACATTCCCCAGCGGCATTTCCACCTGCGCGCCGCCGGCCTTCACCATTCTCTGTATAAATTCCCAGGGGATGCCGCCGATCACCAGTTCGTCATTATAGCGGAAAACGCTGATCGGGGCCACCAGCCCCGCCGTCGCCATACCGCCCAGAAACCCGTACCGCTCAACCAGCGCCACCTTCGCGCCGTCCCTGGCCGCGGCGATCGCTGCCATGATGCCGGACGGACCGCCCCCGCATACCACGACATCATACGCGCCCTGCACGGCGGCTTCTTTTTGAAATGTTATGGTATCCATTCTTTCCCCTGCCTTTTTCGGACAGTTCCTCTCCCGCCAAACCGCCCGCCTCTCTTAACACGTTTTGCCAGACAACTTTTCTCCGGACGGACCGTCCGTCTCCCTCGACATGGCTTTTCAGACGACTTTTCGCCGGCCGAGCCGTCCGCCACCCTTGGCACGTGTTGTCAGACAACTTTTCCCCGACCGGAACATTCGCCTCCGCTGACACGGCCTTTTCGACAACTCTTTTCCGGCCAAACCGCCCGCCACCCCTGACACGGCGCAGGCGCCGGAAAATCCTGCGCTTCCTGCATGGGACACATGACCTTCCGACGCCTGTATCATACCTGCCGGAACCCGGCGCCTCTCCGCGTCCGTTTCCGCATGTCAGAACCGCGGGCGCTCCCCGCGCAGGATTATCCGATTTCCGGCTTCACAACAACCTTTATGGATTCCTCGCTCATCTGCATCAGAATCGCTTCCTTCAGCTGATCGATCGGAAACGCGTGCGTAATAACCGGTCCCAGATTCAAGCGGCCCCCGTTCAGCAGTTCCACCGCTCTCTCAAAGGTATCCGGATTGATCATGGAACCGACCACCGTCAGTTCCTTGTGGTACATATCGTCCAGTGACAGCGGATGGAATGTTCCCGCCTTCGGAACGCTGAACAGCAGAACCGTCGCGCCGGCTCCCGCCACCTGGAACGCCTGCCCCGTCGCGACCGTATTGCCCACGCACTCGATCACCGTGTCAGCCCCGTCCACTCCCGTCAGTTCTTTAAAACGGGAAGCGATTTCTTCATGGACCGGATCAATGACCGCGTCCGCCCCTGTTTCCATGGCCACCTTGCGCCGCAGCGCGTTCGGTTCGCTCACGACCACGCAGGCCGCTCCCGACATCCGGGCAAGCTGGGCCATAATCAGGCCGATCGCGCCTCCCCCGATCACGCAGACCATGCTGCCGGTGCGGATATTCGCCAGATCGATCCCGTGCAGACAGCATGACAGCGGCTCCGCCATCGCCGCCTGCTCCAGCGGAATCTTTTTATCGATCCGGAAGCACTGGCTCTGGGGCACGACACAGTAATCGGCGAATCCTCCGTTTCTCGTCACGCCGACGGCGGTAAGATCCGTGCAGAGCTGCTTTTTCCCCATACGGCACGGGCGGCATTTCCCGCAATAGATGTTCGGATCAACCGCGATATGGTCGCCCGCGGCCACCGTATTGACTTTGGCCCCGACTTTCTCCACAACGCCGGAAATCTCATGTCCCAGCACCACCGGGGGCCTGACCTCCGCGGAGCCCTTATCCCCATGGTAAATATGTACGTCGGTTCCGCATACCCCGCACGCGGAGACGCGCACCAGAACTTCCTCATCCGCAAGAGGCGAAAATGTCATTTCCCTGGTCTCGAACTGTCCGTCTCCTAAAAAATAGGTTCCTCTCAACGCTGCTCCCCTTTCTCCCCGAAATTCTTCCCGGGGAATCATTCGGAAAACTTGTTACGAAAATCCTTGCCCTGCCCGTCAAATGTCCATGCTCAGCCGCAAGCATGGCCGCTTGACGAAAATCCGTATGCTTGAAAGCCGAGTGCTCCGCACTTCGTGCTTCT
>CAZPGD010000125.1:0-5050 GCA_964585865.1 uncultured Hungatella sp.
CGGAAGCCCCGTCCGCGTCTCGTGAAGTTTCGCAGATGGAGGAGCCGTCCGTGTCCCGGGAAGTTTTGCGGACGGAAGAACTTGCCGCGGCCGAAGAGGAGACGCAAGGCCTCCCCATCGTGATCGATCTGGAGGAACAGGTCGCGGTAAAGAAAATCACGATCAAGGTAACGAAGACATTGTCCGGGGGCAATCTGGCGGATATCGCCGAGGTCGAGTTCTATGATAATATGAAAGACCGGATCCCGGAAGCGCCCATGTCGGTTCCGGAACGTGTAGTGGTGGAAAACGGCAGCGAGAGTTTTTCATTATCATGGAAAAAGATGCCCAACGTAACCGGTTATGAAGTGAAGGTTACGGGGGTAAATGACACGAAAGGCGAGGTTACGGGCGTATTTCCGGATATTGATGGTACCAGCCTGCAGGTCGAATCCCTAAATGGCGGGAAATTGCTTAACGGCAACGAATACCAGGTGGAAATCCGTTCCGTGAACGGCGAGTGGAAGAGCAAGCCGTACCGGACCACGGCGAGGCCGGAGGCGCTGAGCCTGCCGCCCGCGCCGGAAAATATCGGCATTACGGCCGGGTACTGCCGCCTCTCACTGGTCTGGAAGGATATGAAGGATACGGATTCCTATACGCTTTTCTATCGGAAGAGCGCGGACCAAAACGCCGCTTATCAGAAGGTTCCCGATATCGGAACCAATCAGTACGATCTTCGGAACCTGGAGAATGAGACGGAATATGAGATCTATCTGACCGGAACGAATATCATCGGGGAAGGGCCGCAGTCCCTGCATTATATCGCGGAAACGGTCGGTCTCAACCCGCCGGTAACGCCGAATTACAAGCTGATCAATACGTTTGCGGAAGGACAGGACCGGACGGCCCATATCGAGTCTGTTCTGCACGGCGGGGACGGCGAGCATCAGTTTGACGTGGTGGACGGCCGCTACGATACGGCCTGGGTGCGCACGGACTGGGACGCCGGCCACGACTATGAGGCGGAGAATAAGTCGCCGATCGTGACGTTCGATCAGGAGTACCAAATGGACACCATCGTGGTCATACCGGATGAGGAGCAGCGGTTCGAACTGGCCAATACGAAGATTTTCTACTGGACGGCGGACGGCACGAAGAACAAGATCGATACCGCCGACGTGACGCTGCGAAGACGGCTCAGCAACAATAAAGTCTATTATGAAATCCAGGCCGCGGAGCCGTTTTCGGCCAAACGGGTGCAGGTTTCCTATTCCAACGCCTACGGGACGGCGAACCGCATCAGCGTTGCGGAAATGAAATTCTACCACTACGATTCGCTGGAGCATGATATCATGGATCTCTATGAGGACGGGTACCATGTGATCCTGCGCAGCGGCATCGGGCAGGAGGACATCGACCGGCTGCGCGCCCGCCTGGAAGAAAAGGATTCCGTCAGCGGCGAGTACCATCCACGGAAAGCGGAACTCGCGGTCGAACTGGACAACGCGGAGAAGATTCTGAAGGACGGCCATTTGCAGGCGGAGATCCTTCAGGTGGATACCAACGATACGGCGAAAGAGGACAGGCATCTCAGCTTCGCGGGCGGACTGAACGTCTATCAGCCGCTGGGCGTCACGGCCATGGCGGGAGAGTCTGTGACCATTTACGTAGGCGGTCCGAAGCACCGGAGCGGCGACGGCACCAGGCTGGAACTGGTGGTCTCCCAGTACCACGGGAGTTCCGACGCGGTCTTCAAGTCCATGGGTTATTTGAAAGCCGGGCCGAATGTCATTACGATCGATGCGCTTGATAACATGAACCTGGAGCGCGGCGGCCAGCTGTATGTCGAATACACCGGCGAGAAAGGCAGGGAAACGTACGGCGTCCGCGTCAGCGGAGGGAGGAAGAGCGCGGTCCTCGATCTGTCCGACACGACGGATGAGGAAAAACGCATGGAGTTGATCCGGACCTATCTGCAGGAGGCGGAGAAGCAGAACGAGGAAGCGCAGTCCGCTCATAAAGCGGATCATGCAAAATATGAATGGCAGCCGCAGAACTGTATCTATCAGGCGACCGATATCCTGACCCGCTACGGTATGATTTCCACGGCGGTGGAACAGGTTCTGAGCGGTCTCGGAAAGGAAAAGAGCCTGGAAGAAAAAGCGCGGACGCTGAATCAGTCAATGAAGGCATTTGACGAGATGGCGTACCTGTTCTATCAGCATAAGGGACTCAGCGAAAGCGTGGAGGCGCCGGCCGGCGACCGGATGCCGGTGAGCCGTCTCAATATCCGTTACCAGCGGATGTTCGCGGGAGCCTTTATGTACGCGGGCGGCAAACACATCGGCATCGAGTGGCCGGAACTGAAAGGTATGATGACCGCCGAACCGGTGCAGACGGACGGAAACGGCAGGTACCTGAGCGGAGGGTATTTCGGCTGGGGCATCGCCCATGAGATCGGCCACGAGATCAATGAGAGCGCCTATGCCGTGGCGGAGGTTACGAATAATTATTTCTCCGTCCTGGCCCAGGCGAAGGAGGATAATGAGTCCGTTCGCTTTGATTATGACGACGTGTTTACGAAAGTGACGTCCGGGACGCGCGGAAAGGCATCCGACGTGTTCGTCCAGCTGGCCATGTACTGGCAGCTGCATCTGGCGTACGATCTGGACGGCTACAATTATAAGACGTATGACAATTATGAAGAGCAGCTTAAGAACCTGTTCTTCGCGCGGGTGGATTCCTATGTGCGGAACCCTGAACGGGCGCCGAAAAACGGAGGGCCCGCCTTGTCGCTGGCAGACGCGGATAAGGACAATAAACTGATGCGTCTGGCGACGGCCGCCGCCGGGAAAGATATTCTGGAATTCTTCCGCAGATGGGGCTTGGAGCCGGACGCGGGAACGGTAGAGTACGCCGAGCAGTTTGAACCGGAGACGAGAGGGATCTGGTTCGCCAACGACGAGATGAGGGCCGTGCAGATCGAGGGCGGAGGCGCCGGGCGGAACGACGCTTCCGGCATCACGGTGAGCGGGACGCTTTCTTATGAAAACGGTCAGAACAGCGTGAAGCTGCAGCTGGATTCGACCGGCGGCGACGACATCTGGATCTATGAAATCAGCCGCTGTGAGCGGGTGAAAAACGACATTGTGAAACGGCCCGTCGGCTTTGCGCGGGCCGAAGGAGGAACGGCCGAGTTTACCGACGTGATCGGCACGATCAATAACCATGCCTTTACCTATGAGGTGACGGGATACGACAAGTGGCTGAATCCGACCGAGACCGCGGAGATCGGTTCCGTTAAGGTCAGTCACGACGGGAGCCTGGACAAGTCCCGTTGGACAGTCAGCACGAACCTGGTCAACGACAAGCTGGAAAAGCCCAACAAGGACCATCCGGATACGACCGTCCAGCCGGGAACGGAGGACATGATCGATAACCGCGCGGAAACCGCTTTTACCGGGCATACGGAAGGGAATGCCGAGCCGGAGATCATTCTTCATCTGAATAAGGTGGAATCGGTTACGGGGATTTCCTATTCGGCGAAAGCAGGATCATCCGACGTGACATTTGAGGTCTATGTCAGCGATTCCGGACCCGGGAACTGGACAAAGATGCCGATGAAGGAAAAGACGGTAAGCGATGGCAGCCGGACGTTCTGTTTCAGTGATGAGAAGGAACTGCATACCTGCGACGCTTCCCATGTGCGTCTGGTGGCGAAGGATATGGCGGGGAAGGAGCTGACGGTCAGCGAAATCTCGCTTCTGGGCGAGACGGGAGACGATATCCGGCTGGACGACAGTGGTATGGGAATCCTTACAAACGGTTATACGGGGACATCCGGGAAAGACACGGTCTCCATTCCGGCCGGTTCGCTGGTATTTACCGGAACGTATAAGGGGAACCCGGCGTTCAACGCGGTTCTTCTCTGGGATGAGGAAGGGGAGCTGGTCGGCGGGACCAATGAGGAAGGCGAAGTGGTCGTGCACCAGATTATTTTCGCGCCCATGCCGGAAGGGGACGGTCTTCTGGGAGAGATCAGCGAAGGCCGGTGGGTGTATTATATCGAGCCGGAACTTATAGAAAGCGTGAAGCCGAAGAAGGTACGGGCGGAGCTTTACCGCGTGGATGACGCCGAGACACTGGAAGGCGAACGGCTGACCGCCTCGACGCTGTTTGTGGACGTCCCGGGATCCTGGGGCGAGGTCACGATCCAGGGAGGTGGACAGGAATGAAAAACCGGAGCGTGTATGAGGAACGGGGATCGCGGAAACAGAGCGTGCATGACGAACGGGATTCGCGAAGACAGAACTTGTATGACGAACGGGAGCCGCGGAACCGGAGCGTGTATGAGGAACGGAGTCCGCGGAGACAGAGTGTACATGACGAACAGGGACCGCAGAGACAGAGCGTGTATGACGAACAGGGACCGCGGAACCGGAGCGTGCATGACGAACAGGGGCCGCGGAAACAGAGCGTGTATGACGAACAGGGACCGCGGAAACAGAGCGTATCTGATGAACGGGAGCCGCGGAAACGGAGCGGGCATAACGAACGGAACCCGCGGATCGGGCGCGTCATGGCAATCTGCCTGACGGCGGCCGCCCTGACGCTGTCCTCCGCCTTCTGCGCCGTGGCCGCGGTCAGCGGGGCGGCGTCCTGGAAGAAAGGGTCCGCGGACGGCACGGCGAATCTGAAGATCCAGTTTGCCGCGACGGGAAGTCTGGGAGATATTACCGCGCTGCAGGTGAATGTCTGGATCCTGACGGATTCCAATGAAATGATTGATGAAGTGACATTTAGGTTCGCCGAGCGGTGGAACGGGGCCGCGGTGCGTGACGCGGTATATGACGAATCGCGGGGGCTCCTGACGCTGGTGGTGGCGGATGATCGGGAGATTCTGCCTGCCACTTCCGGAGAAATCGCGGATCTGGGGACGCTGACGGTAAAGGCCGGAAGCCGTCCGCAGGACGCGGGCGCCATTACGGCCGAAGTGAATCTGGTGGAGATCGTGGCGGACGGAAGCCTGATCCAGGTGCCGTCCGCCGGCGGTGCCAGGGTAATCTTG
>CAZPGD010000125.1:5060-5460 GCA_964585865.1 uncultured Hungatella sp.
CGGGCAGGGAACCGTCGCTGCCGGACGACGATCCGGGGAACCATGAACCGGAAACGGAAGATTCCGGTTCCGGCTGGCACTACGGAGGCAGTTACGGCGGCTCGTACGGCGGATCCGGACGCGGCAGCGGCGGTCCGGGCAGCGCCAGGAGCAGCGGAGGGGCCGTCTACCGGAGTCCGGCGGAAGGCGCGGTGGAGACGCCCGGCTCCTGGGAGCAGGAGGGGACATACTGGAGGTACCGGCTGACGCAGGGCGGCTACGCGCGCAATACGTGGGTCTATGTGGGCGGTCTCTGGTACCATATCGGACAGAACGGCATCATGGATACGGGCTGGTACCTGGACGGGAGCACCTGGTATTTCCTCAGACCGGACGGCCATATGAAGAAGGGGTGGCTGGA
>CAZPGD010000126.1:0-453 GCA_964585865.1 uncultured Hungatella sp.
GACCAGCACGTCCTCGCCGTTCTCCATCCACTCCTCGCCGATCGCGCAGCCGGCATAGGGCGCGATGTACTGAAGAGGGGCCAGTTCGGAGGCGGTGGACACCACGACGGTGGTGTAATCCATCGCGCCGTACTCTTCCAGCGTTTTAACGATATTGGCCACGGTCGAAGCCTTCTGCCCGATGGCCACATAGATACAGTGGACGTTTTCGCCCTTCTGGTTGATAATGGTGTCGATCGCCAGGGCCGTCTTGCCGGTCTGGCGGTCGCCGATGATCAGCTCGCGCTGGCCGCGGCCGATGGGGATCATGGCGTCGATGGCCTTGATGCCCGTCTGCAGCGGCGTATCGACCGACTTCCTCTCGATCACGCCGTGGGCCACGCGCTCGATCCGGCGGTATTTGTCCGTCTCGATGGGGCCTTTGCCGTCAATGGGCTGCCCCAGGGCGTTGAC
>CAZPGD010000126.1:463-3411 GCA_964585865.1 uncultured Hungatella sp.
GGTCATGGCGTCCCCCACGGGAACTTCCACTACCCGGCCGGTCGTCCTGACCGTGTCGCCCTCCCGGATGCGGCTGGTATCGCCCATCAGGACCGCGCCGACATTGTCCTCCTCCAGGTTCAGGACCATGCCGTAGATGTCTCCCGGAAACTCCAGGAGTTCTCCCTGCATGGCGTTCTCAAGACCGTGGATGCGGGCAATGCCGTCAGCTACCTGGATCACGGTGCCGACGTTCGACACGTCCAGTCTGGCCGAATATTTTTCGATCTGCTCCTTAATAACGGAGCTGATTTCTTCCGGTCTTAAATTCATGAAGGTCTGCACCTCTTTCTTCGATAATCTTGGTACTGCTAGGCCAGCTGCACGTCCAGAAGCCGTTTCTTCAGATCGTACAGCCTGCCCTTAACGCTGCTGTCCACGACCCGGTCCCCGATGCGGATCACCATGCCGCCGATCAGGGACGGATCTACGGTGTAGTCCATCTCAAACGCGGTGTACCGCGTTGTTTCCAGCAGACGCTTCTCCACACGGCTTTTCTGTTCGGCGGTCAGTTCCGCGGCCGTGGACACATGGGCGGTCCCGATCCCGCGGATTTCCTTCACCCGGGCGATAAAATAGCGGAAAATGGCGGGAAGGTCGTTCTGCCTGCCCTTCTCCGTCACCGTCAGGAGGAACCCAAGCATATCCGCCGAAACCCTGCCCTCAAATATATCGGAAATGATTCGCAGCTTCTCTTCCCTGACCACCTGCGGATGATCCAGCAGCCGGATCAGATCCGGCTGGCTGTCCAATATCTCCGAGAGAGCCCGCACTTCTTCGTAAAGGGAGTCCAGGCAGTCCTTTTCGCGGGCGGTCTCAAGCAGGGCGTCCCCATATACTTTGGATACTAGCTTTGCCATGTGCTCTCACCCATTTCTTTCAACGTCTCCTCGATCAGGGAATCCTGCACCGTGGTATCGATGGAAGCGGCGACAACCTTGCCTGCCATGAGGGAAGCGATGGACACGATCTCCTGCTTCATCTCATCCATGGCCTTCTTGCGCTCCAGTTCGACCTCGCGGTTCCCTCTCGCGATGATCCGGTCGGCTTCCGCCCTGGCCTCTTCTATGATCTCCGCCTCTCTGGCCTTTCCCTTTCTCCTGGCCTCCTCAAGAATCGCGTCCGCCTCTTTGGAAATCTCACTCAGCTTCGCCTCGTACTCCGCTTTCATGTCGGCGGCCGCCTGCCGGTCGTCCGCCGCGCTCTGCAGCTCTCCCGCAATCTTTTGGCGTCTCCTCTCCAGCACGTCGCGCACCGGATTGAACAAAAGATAAGACAGCCCGAAGAACAGGATGAAAATGTTGATTGCCGTAAAGAACATTTCGGAAAGCAACTGCGGGTCAAATCCTATCAACCTATCCAAAATATTGCCCCCTTCCTGTATTCGCCGCCCTCGCTTTCATCAGCCGAAAGGCTTCACGAACATCAGAATGATGGCGACGACCAGACCGTACAGACCGGTGGTCTCGGCAACCGCCTGTCCCAGAAGCATGGTGGACGTGATGTCCGACTTGGCGCCCGGATTGCGCCCTACCGCCGCCGCGCCCTGGCCGGCCGCGATTCCCTGGCCCACGCCGGGGCCGATACCCGCGATCAGCGCCAGGCCGGCGCCGATGGCGGAACAACCATAGATAAAGTCCTGTCCGGAAATATTCATGTTTTACCTCCTATTCCATCTTGTCATTAATATAAACCATAGTCAACATGCAGAACACGTAAGCCTGTATCGCGCCGGAAAACAGATCGCAGTAGGCATGAAGGGCCGCCGGCAATACGAGTTTGAGGAGCCACGGCATCATGCCGTACCACAGTCCTATGATGATTACGCCTGAGAGCAGGTTCGCGAACAGACGCAGGGAGAGCGATATCGGATTGGCAAACTCTCCTATCAGATTGATGGGAAATAAGATCGGCACCGGCTTAAACAGGCTGGTAACGTGTCCGAATCCTCTGTTTTTGATCCCCTGGTAGTTCACGATGAAGAATGTGACCAGTCCCAGCAGGAACGTAACCCCGAAATCCGCCGTGGGAGCTCTCAGTCCCAGCAGGCCGCTCAGATTACAGCACAGGATAAATAAAAATATGGTTCCGATGTAGTTGATGAACCGCCGGTAGTTGGACCCCAGGATTCCCCGGCCCATATTCTCCAGAGCCTCCATCGCCGTCTCCAGCGCGCACTGCAGCATCCCCGGCGTGTCCGTCTCGCTGACCTTTCTCAGCTTCCTGTTGGCAATAAAAGCAAAGATCAGCAGAGCCGCCGTAATGATCCACGCGCCGACGGTGGTATCCGAAATCCACAGTTCCTGCCCGAACGCGTGGTACTTGAGTACGCCATGGATCATAAAGTCAGGCTCCTGCGCTATCATCGGAATCTTCATCATTCCCATACACTTCCCTCCTTTCCTCCGAGATACCGTCTTCCCCTTTCCCATCGCCGCGAGGAGAAAACGTCCTGTGAACCGCCGGCTGCAGAAACGCGCCGGCCTTGAGGCCCAGGGCCCCGATGATCATTGCCACCGCGTCGATCTGCGGACGGCTCCCCAGAAAAACGAGAACCGCCACAAAGACGATCTTGCGGATCAGGGACTGCACGACCGTGAAACGGTTGGCGTAGCCGGCGTCGCGGCTGTCCACCGCCCGCTCCGCGACGACAGCCATGTGAACGAGCATCGCCGCATCAGCGAAGAAACCGGCCGCCAGTCCGCCAAGCACCGGTCCCGTGGAGAATCCCACGGATGCCAGCGGCCCGCGGAACACGACCGCCAGGATCCCCAGCAGCAGCACGTAGAGGAACATCCCCGCGCACATCTCGGCGACCGTGCGCTTCAGACTGTCCGTCATGACGGCTCCTCCTTACCGCGCGCGGGGCCGGGCGCCTGCCCTGCCGCCGTTCCGGCACGGGAACGCAC
>CAZPGD010000126.1:3511-5410 GCA_964585865.1 uncultured Hungatella sp.
TACCGCGCGCGGGGCCGGGCGCCTGCCCTGCCGCCGTTCCGGCACGGGAACGCACCTGCCCTGCGGGCCCCGTTCCCGAACCGCCGGGAAACGCCTGCTCCGCGGAGCAGCCCGCGGTTTCTTCCGAGTGCGCGGCCGCGTCATCCCGGGAACGTCCGAACTCCGCGGGGCCCGCGGACGCGCCGCGGACGCGGCTCGGAATTTTCGGCCTGGACGTGGCCGTCAGAGGATTCTCAACGGCCTCCCGCAGACGCCGCTCCCGCTCGGCCTTCTCTTCCCTGTCCTCTATTCCGGCCAGCCGCTTCGCCATCAGATACGCGCCGCGGCCCCCGCCCAGCACTCCCAAAATCAGGAGGACCAGCGTCGTCCGGATACCAAAGCGGGAGTCGATATAATGACCCGCGAGGACGGCAAGCAGCACCGGGGTCAGCACGCACAGCCCCAGCTGTGTGACCATAGCCAGACTGCGGAACACGCTCTTTTTATATTTCATGACCATATTGCTCCTTTTCAGCCCAACTATTCTCCATTATAACCAATCTTTTCCTGTTTGTCCATAATTCATGAAAGTTTCCTTTTCCAATCTGCCGCCGTCACGCCCCATACACCATCCGTCCGCCGCAGATCGTGCAGACTACCTTCCCCGAAAGCGTCCGGCCGATAAACGGCGAATTGGACGATTTCGAGCAGAACCGCTCCACCCTCCGCTCCGCTTTCGGGTCAAAAATCACCAGATCCGCCGGGGCGCCCTCTTTCATGCGGCCGCAGTCCAGGTGGTACAGGCGGGCCGGGTTCAGGCTCATCTTCGCCATCAGCCGCGGCAGGGTCAGGTACCCCTTTTCCACCAGTTCCGTAATGCCCAAAGGCAGCGCCGTCTCCAGACCGATAATGCCGCTTGGCGCCTCCGTCAGCGGTCTGGCCTTCTCCCCGCGGCTGTGCGGAGCATGATCCGTGGCAATGATATCAATCACATCCTCCCGAAGCGCCCGGATCAGGGCCAGCCGGTCCTCCTCCGTCCGCAGCGGCGGGTTCATCTTCGCCATGGTCCCGTACCGCAGCACCGCTTCTTCCGTCAGGGTAAAATGATGGGGCGTCACCTCGGCCGTCACGTCCGCGCCCAGCCGTTTCGCCAGGCGTATGACTTCCGCCGCGCGGCGGGAGCTGACATGCTGGAAATTCACCGCCGCCCCCGTATCCAGGGCAATCATGCAGTCCCGGGCCGTCAGGCTGTCCTCCGCGACCGCCGGGGACCCGTAAATACCCAGCCGTTCGGAGACCGCCCCGTGATGGATGCCGTTCTCGCGGATAAAAACCGGATCCTCCTCATGCAGGCTCAGCGGCGCGTCCAGTTCCTTCGCCAGGACCATGGCCCGCCGCGCCAGTTCCCCGTCCGTCAGCGGCACCCCGTCGTCGGAAAAACCGGCGGCCCCGGCCGCCCGCAGCGCCCGCATATCCGTCAGTTCCCGTCCCTTCATCCCCGCCGATACCGCCGCCGCCGCCAGTACGTGGATGCCGGTTTTCTTTCCTTCCCCGATCACGTACCGCAGCGTCTCCGTATTATCCACGGGCGGTTTCGTATTTGCCATGCAGACCACCGTCGTATAGCCTCCGGCGGCGGCGGCAGTCGCTCCCGTCTGAATATCCTCCTTGTACGGGAACCCCGGATCCCGGAAATGCACATGCACGTCCACCAGCCCCGGCGCGACGGCGCACCCCGCGGCGTCGATCACCCGCCCAAAGCGGCCGCCCTCCCCGAAACGGCCGATCCCGGCGATGCGGCCGCCTTCCAGAACCACATCCGCCGCCCTCTCCTCCAATCGCTCCGGATCGATCACGACGCCGTTTTTGATTAAAATCCGCTCCCCGCCCGTTTCTCCCATCCCGTTTTCTCCCCCTCTC
>CAZPGD010000127.1:0-3500 GCA_964585865.1 uncultured Hungatella sp.
TCGCGGTAGCGCCCGTTCCACTCGGCCCAGCGCCTGCTGGCGGGAAACTTGCCCACCTGGTAGAGGCCGCCGGCGTCCCATGCCTCGGCGATCAGCTTGACATTTCCCAGAATCGGGTCGTAGGCCAGCGCCTCCAGAAGCGGCGGCTCATTCATGGGAGAGCCGTCCTCATTGCGCCCCAGAATACTGGCCAGATCGAAGCGGAAACCGTCTACCCGGTACTGGACGACCCAGTAGCGCAGGCAGTCCAGAATCATCTGGCGGACAATGGGGTGGTTGCAGTTTAAGGTATTGCCGCAGCCGCTGAAATTATAATAATTGCCGTCCGGCGTCAGCATGTAGTAGATCTTGTTGTCGATCCCCTTGAAACTGATAATCGGCCCCCGCTCGTTGCCCTCCGCGGTATGGTTGAACACAACGTCCAGAATCACCTCGATGCCGGCCTCGTGCAGCGCCTTAATCAGGTGTTTCAGCTCCCTCCCCGCCCGGTGCTGCTCGTTTTCGGAGGAATAGCTGGAATTGGGGGCGAAAAAACTCACGGTATTGTAGCCCCAGTATTCGACGAGCCGCCGGCCGTTCACTTCCCTGGCGTTGACCGTTTCGTCGAATTCAAAAATCGGCATCAGTTCCACGGCGTTGACCCCCAGTTCCCGCAGGTAGGGAATTTTCTCCATCAGACCGGCGAAAGTGCCGGGATGCGCGACGCCGGAAGAAGCGTGCTCCGTGAATCCGCGCACATGCAGTTCGTAAATGATCAGATCGCTCAGCTGCCGGTCGGACTGCGGCATATCGCCCCAGTCGAAATTGTCCCGGACGACGCTGGCGTGGTAGCCGGTATGCTTCCTGCGAACGCCCCAGAGTTCCTGCCCGGTAACGGCCTTGGCGTAGGGGTCCAGAAGGATATTCTTTTTGTTAAATAAATGGCCCTTCCGCGGATCCCACGGCCCGTCAATGCGGTAGGCATATTCGAATTCCTCAATCTTCAGCCCGAAAACGATCATCGAATACACGTTGCCGATCCTGTATTCTTTGGGAAACGGCAGGACGGCGTAGGGAACCTTCTCGCCTTTATGGAACAGCAAAAGTTCGCAGGAAGTGCCTTTGTGGGTATAGATCGTGAAATTGACACCGACGTCCAGAGCGGTGGCCCCGTTCATCATAAAATTCCCGGGCCGCACCGGGTAGCCGGCAATCATGCCCATGGGACGGACGGAAACGGGATAATCCAGAAGTTCGTACCGATGTGTGTCTGTACTGCTCATAGAAGGGAAACCTCCGTAAATCGCCGCGGAACCCGGCAGCCTTACCTGCCCATGGGGGAAAACGGCGTTCGCCCCCACTTCCGAATCATGGTGCACGGATTTCTTCGCGCTCCGTGCTCTCAAAATCCTAAAACACCTCAAATCGTCCCGCGGCCAAATTCAACTTTTTCTGTTTTCCTATTATATATGCGCGTCCGCGCCGCGTCAAATCCTAATTTATCCGCGCCGCGCGGATTCCGCGTTCGCTCCACACGGGTTCCGCTTTCTCTCCGCTCCCGTCCCTGCTCCGCCCGCCACCCGTCACCCGCCCCCGATTCCGCATTCGCTCCGCCCGCCCGGATTCCGCTTCCGCCCCGCGCCGGGAAAGATTCGAAAAGCCCTTGCGCAATTTCCATTTTTCTATATAATGATGTTTGGGTCGAATGATGCCGGACGGATTGTCCCGTGCTCCGCGCTCCCGCAATCCCGCCCGCATTTTCAGAAAAAAGGAGGACCATTCCCAATGCCAAAACGAACCGACATCCATAAAATACTCATTATTGGCTCCGGCCCCATTATCATCGGGCAGGCGTGTGAATTTGACTATTCCGGGACGCAGGCATGCAAGGCGCTGCGCAAGCTGGGATACGAGATCGTGCTTGTCAATTCCAACCCCGCGACGATCATGACGGACCCCGAAATGGCGGACGCCACCTATATCGAACCGCTGAACGTGGAGCGGCTGGAACAGATCATCGCCAAAGAGCGGCCGGACGCCCTGCTGCCGAATCTGGGCGGCCAGTCCGGGCTGAACCTGTGCGCGGAACTCTACCGGGCGGGCATTCTGGATCAATACGGAGTGAAAGTCATCGGCGTGCAGGTGGACGCCATCGAGCGCGGCGAGGACCGGATCGAGTTCAAAAACACCATGAACGCGCTGGGCATCGAAATGGCGAGAAGCAAAGTGTCCTACAGCGTGGAGGAAGCGCTCGCCATCGCGGACGAACTGGGGTACCCGGTCGTGCTGCGCCCCGCCTACACCATGGGCGGCGCCGGGGGCGGCCTCGTCTACAACCGCGAGGAGTTGAAAACCGTCTGCGCGCGGGGGCTGCAGGCCAGTCTGGTGGGACAGGTCCTGGTGGAAGAATCCGTCCTCGGCTGGGAGGAGCTGGAGCTGGAAGTCGTGCGCGACGCGGAAGGCAATATGATCACGGTCTGCTTTATAGAAAATATCGACCCCATGGGCACCCACACGGGCGATTCGTTCTGCGCCGCGCCCATGCTGACGATTTCGGAAGAATGTCAGAAACGTCTGCAGGAATACGCCTACCGGATCGTCGAATCCGTCCGGGTGATCGGCGGCACGAACGTGCAGTTCGCGCACGATCCCGAAACGGACCGGGTTGTCGTGATCGAAATCAATCCCCGCACGTCCCGCTCGTCCGCCCTGGCCTCCAAGGCGACGGGCTTCCCCATCGCGCTGGTGTCCTCGATGCTGGCGGCCGGCCTGACGCTAAAGGAAATCCCCTGCGGCAAATACGGCACGCTGGACCGCTATGTGCCGGACGGGGATTACGTGGTGATCAAATTCGCCCGCTGGGCCTTTGAAAAATTCAAGGGCGTGGAGGACAAACTGGGGACCCAGATGCGGGCCGTCGGCGAAGTCATGAGCATCGGCAAAACCTTCAAAGAAGCGTTCCAGAAAGCGATCCGCAGCCTGGAAACCGGCCGCTACGGTCTCGGCGGCGCGAAGAATTTCGCCCGGCTGCCGAAAGAAGAACTGCTCCGCCTGCTCCTCAACTCCTCCAGCGAGCGCTATTTCATCATCTACGAGGCCCTGCGCAAAGGCGTTTCCGTCGACGAAATCTACGCGATTACCAAAGTGAAAAAATATTTCCTCAACCAGATGCTGGAACTCGTCGAAGAGGAAGAAACGCTGAAGAGGGCGAAGGGCGGCCTGCCCGCCGACGATCTGCTGATTACCGCCAAAAAGGACGGATTCTCGGATAAATATTTAAGCCAGCTGCTGGAAATCCCGGAAGCGGACGTGCGGAACCGCCGTCTGGCGCTGGGCGTGGAGGAAGCATGGGAAGGCGTGCACGTAAGCGGCACGCGGGACAGCGCCTACTACTATTCCACCTACAACGCGCCGGACAGGAACCCGGTCCGCGCGGATCGGCCCAAAATCATGATTCTTGGCGGCGGGCCGAACCGGATCGGGCAGGGCATCGAATTTGACTACTGCTGCGTGCACGCGTC
>CAZPGD010000127.1:3510-5409 GCA_964585865.1 uncultured Hungatella sp.
GAAAAAGCTGGGCTTCGAGACCATCATCGTCAACTGCAACCCGGAGACCGTCTCCACCGACTACGATACTTCCGACAAGCTGTATTTTGAACCGCTGACGCTGGAAGACGTGCTGAGTATTTACAAAAAGGAAAAGCCGCTGGGCGTCATTGCCCAGTTCGGCGGCCAGACCCCGCTGAACCTGGCCTCGGAACTGGAAGAAAACGGCGTGAAAATTCTGGGCACCGCCCCGTCCGTCATTGATCTGGCCGAGGACCGCGACCAGTTCCGCACCATGATGGAGAAACTGGAAATCCCCATGCCCGAGTCCGGCATGGCCGCGACCGTGGAGGAAGCGCTCGCGATCGCCGGGCAGATCGGCTATCCGGTGATGGTGCGGCCCTCCTACGTGCTGGGGGGACGCGGCATGGAAGTGGTGTATGACGACGAAAGCATGAAGGAATATATGGCGGCCGCCGTGGGCGTGACGCCCGACCGTCCCATCCTGATCGACCGTTTCCTGAACCACGCGACGGAATGCGAGGCCGACGCCATCAGCGACGGGCGGCACGCGTTCGTCCCCGCCGTCATGGAACACATCGAACTGGCTGGCATCCATTCCGGGGATTCGGCCTGCATCATCCCCTCGGTCCATATTTCCGACGAGAATCTGCGGACCATCAAGGAATACACGCGCCGGATCGCCGTGGAAATGAACGTGAAGGGCTTAATGAACATGCAGTACGCCATCGAGAACGGGCGGGTCTTCGTGCTCGAGGCCAACCCCAGGGCGTCCCGCACGGTGCCGCTGGTATCCAAAGTCTGCAACATCCGCATGGTGCCGCTGGCCACGGAAATCATTACCTCGGAACTGACCGGGCGGCCCTCGCCGGTTCCGGCCCTGCGCGAGCAGGACATTCCCTATTACGGGGTGAAGGAAGCCGTTTTCCCCTTCAACATGTTCCCGGAAGTGGACCCGCTTCTTGGTCCGGAAATGCGCTCGACCGGCGAAGTGCTGGGCCTTTCCTCCTACTACGGCGAAGCGTTCTATAAGGCGCAGGAGGCCACCCAGACCCGGCTGCCGCTAAACGGCACGGTGCTGATTTCCGTCAATCAGAAAGATAAACCGGAGGCGGCCGAAATCGCCGAGGATTTCGCGCTCGCAGGTTTTCGGATCCTCGCCACCGGCGGCACCTACGACCTGATCCGTCAGGCGGGCATCCCGGCGGAGCGGGTGAAGAAACTCCAGGAAGGACGTCCCAACATTCTGGATCTGATCACGAACGGAACGATCCAGATGATCATTAATTCCCCTTCCGGCAAGGACAGCGCGCAGGACGACAGCTATCTGCGCAAGGCGGCCATCAAGGCCAAAATCCCCTACTGCACCACAATGGCGGCGGCACGGGCCGCCGCCAAGGGCATCCTGTATGTGAAATCGCACGCGCAGGAGGAAGTGAAATCGCTGCAGGAACTGCACGGCGAAATCCGCGAGAAGCGGTAGACGGCGCTCGCGCCGTCCGCCGCTTCTCCGGCCGTCCTCCCGCGTCCCGTACGTCTCTTCCGGCAGCTGCCGCCTGCCGCGGTTTTTCCGCCGTGGCCCGGCAGCTGCCTTTTTTTGCGCTTCTTTCGGCCGTTGCCACCTTCCGCGTCTCTTCCGGCTGCGGCCCGGCCTCTTCCATCTTCCGCGTCTTTTCCCGTCGCAGTCCGGCCGCTTCCATCTTTTGCGCTTCTTTCAACCGCGGCCCGGCCGTTACCACCTTCTGCGTTTCTTCCGGCTACGGCCCGGCAGCTTCTCCTGCCCGGACATCTTTTTCAGCTGCCAGGCGGAGAACACAATCCCGACTACGGAAACGGCTGCCGCCGCCAGCCAGAACCCCGGGTGCCGCTTATCGCCCGTCTCCGGCACCAGCGGTATGT
>CAZPGD010000128.1:0-2047 GCA_964585865.1 uncultured Hungatella sp.
GCCCGGATCTGCCGCTGAACGTGTCCCGGAGCGCGCTGCAGAACGATGGCTTCGTGAAGAAAATTTCCGATTACATCACGAAGAAGGTCGCCGACAAGCTGAGCGGCATGTGCAAGACCGATCGGGAGAATTATGAGAAATACTGGGACGATATCAGCCCCTTTATCAAGTTCGGCTGCCTGAAGGATGAGAAATTTGAGGAGAAAATGAAGGATTATGTGCTCTTTAAGGATCTGGACGGCAAATACCTGACATTGCAGGACTGCCTGGACAAGGCGAAGGAGGAGAAGCATGAAAATATCCTCTATTACGTAACCAATGAGAAGGAGCAGGGCCAGTATATCAACATGTTCCGCAAGGAGAAACTGGACGCGGTGCTGCTGGGGCACAATATCGACAGCCCCTTCATCAGCCAGCTGGAGCAGAAGCACGAGGGCTTAAAGTTTATGCGCATCGACGCGGACGTCAGTTCCACCTTCAAGGAGGAAGTCGCGTCGGAGGACGCCGAGGGCTTTAAGGCCGACAGCGAGAAACTGGCGGAGACGTTTAAGAAGGCCCTGGCGGTCGAGAAGCTGGAGATCAAGGTGGAGAAGCTGAAGGACGATCAGATTGCTTCCATGATCACCCTTTCCGAGGAGAACCGCCGGATGCAGGACATGATGAAGATGTACAATATGTACGGTTCGGACCCGGATCTCTTCGGGGACACGGGCCAGACTCTGGTGCTGAACGCGAACCATAAACTGGTGAAATACGTGCTGAACCACCCGGAGGGCGAATTGACCGAGAAAATCTGCCGCCAGCTTTACGACATGGCGTCTTTGAGTCACGGCAGTCTCCCGCCCGCGCGTATGACGGAGTTCCTGGCCCGCAGCAATGAGATTATGATGAGTCTGGTTGGGGAGGAAAGCTGAAAGCAGCAGGGAAATCAGGGGTGTGTTTTTGGGGCGTGCCGGGCGGCCCGGCGTGTAAACCGTTTTCAGCGCAGCCGCCTTTCGGGCGGCGGAAAGGAGCCAGCTATGAACGTCACAGAAACCATGCGGCTGATTGAGTCACCGTCGATGAAGGCATTGTTCCGGGATATGTACGGCGCGGCCGGCGCGGAAGGGGCCGCCGTCCGCTACCGCTGCCTGGTACGGGATTTCGCGGAGAAATACGGGGAGGCGGACATCCTTCTGTTCCGTTCGCCCGGCCGCACGGAGATCAGCGGCAACCATACCGACCACAATCACGGCAAGGTTCTGGCGGGAAGCATCGATCTTGACTGTATCGGCGTGGCGGCGCTCAACCGCACGGACCGGGTCAGGCTGGTCAGCGAGACATTTCATCAGGAATTGTCCGTCGATCTGAACGATTTGGAGCCCGGTCCCGCCATGGCCGGGACGGAGGAACTCGTAAAGGGGATCCTGAAGGGCTTTCAAAACGCCGGCTTTGAGGTGGGCGGCTTTGACGCCGTGATTACGAGCAACGTGATCAGTTCCGCGGGCGTCAGTTCTTCGGCGGCTTTCGAGATGCTTTTCTGCTCGATGATCAATACATTTTTCAATAAGGGACGGGTCGATACCGTAACGTACGCCCACATCGGGAAATACGCGGAGAACCGTTACTGGAACAAGGCGTCCGGCCTGCTCGACCAGATGGCCTGTGCCGCGGGCGGCCTGATCGCGATCGATTTCCTTGACCCGCAGGTTCCGAAAGTCGAGAAGATCCATTTTGATTTTGCCTCGCGGAAATACAGCCTGATTCTTGTCAATACCGGCAGGGGCCACGCGGATCTGAGCGCCGATTATTCCTCCGTGCCGAACGAGATGAGGAAGGTCGCGCGGTTTTTCGGCAAGGAAGTCTGCGCGGAGATTACGGAGGAAATGGTAATCGAACGGCTGCCCGAGGTCCGCGCGTACGCGGGCGACCGCTCCGTGATGCGCGCATTGCATTTCTTTGAGGAGAATAAGCGGGTGGACGCGGAAGTGGCGGCTCTGAAGGAGGGGCGCTTCGAGGATTTCCTGCTTTGGAACTGCCTGCGCAGTTTTTCCATGACGTTTCCGCT
>CAZPGD010000128.1:2057-5368 GCA_964585865.1 uncultured Hungatella sp.
CCGCTTCCGGCAATTCTTCCTGGAAATGGCTGCAGAACTGCTATACGGATTCGAATGTGCAGGAGCAGGGGATACCGGTGGCGCTGGCGCTGACGGAACTTTTTATCGCCGAAAAACAAAAAGGGGCCTGCCGCGTCCACGGGGGCGGCTTCGCGGGTGTTATCATGGCCATGCTGCCGGACGCGCTCGCGGATGAATATATGGAAATGATGGAGAAGACTCTCGGCAAAGGCTGCGCCTGCCGCACAGGCATCCGTCCGTACGGCGCGGTGTGCGTGAACCGGCTGGCCGCGGGTTGAGCGGCCACGGCTTGAATACCGGAGGCGAAAAGCCGGCTGCGGCGAGCGTCGCTGCCGGCCGTGCCAGGCGTTGCTGCCAGCCGGTCCGAGCGTGACGCATGGCAGCGGACGTAGTCAGAGTACCGGCGACGAAAGAGCGGCCGGGCCCGGGCAGCGTAATGCCGGCCCGCGCCGGCTGCTCCGGTCTGCCGCCTCCGTGCCGCTTCATGCGTCTGTTAGCGGAACGCGGCGGAATGTTCGGCCGGCGTGCCGTGTTACGGACCGCCTTACGCTTCCTCCGCCGCGAATTCCCTCAGCAGCCGCCCGGGATCGGAAGTTTTCATAAACGCGCTCATGACGCAGGCGCCGGCCGCTCCGGCGGCGCGGACCGGGGCGATGTTTTGCGGGGAGATGCCGCCGATGGCATATACGGGAATATCGACGGACCGGCAGACGTCCCGCAGAAAATCAAGGCCGCGCGGGGGCATTCCGGGTTTGCACCGCGTATCGAAAATGTGGCCGGCGGTGATGTAGGTACAGCCGAGTTCGCGGGCGCGCAGCGCGTCGGATACGCTGTGGCAGGAAGCGCCGAGTACGGCAAAACGGCGGCGCAGTTCAGGGTCCGTCCGTTTAAGAAGGGGCAGGGGCATGTGCAGGGCCCCGCAGCCGAGCGCGAGGGCGATCCGGGGATGGGAGTGAAGAATACAGGGGACGCCGTATTCGCGGCAGATGGCGAGGACGTCTTCGGCCAGCCGCGCGTAGTCTTCCGGCGCCAGATCCTTTTCCCGCAGAAGGATGCCGGCCGGCCCGGCGGCGGAGATCCTTTCCACCTGCCGCAGGAAATCTCCGCCGCAGAGAGCGCGGCCGGTGACACAGAGGATGTCAGACATAGAGGTAATCGTTGAGGACCGGCTGCAGCCCCTGGTCGGCGATGTCCCGGTACATGGTGCCGAAACTCCGGCCGTCGCGGATCTCGAACTGTTCGTCCCCTTCCTCCGCGCCGGTATCCTTGCCGGTGTATTTGCTTTCGTGGTCGCCGATGCCGGTGGATACTCCCGCTGAGACTTTGGTGGCGGCGATACGTACAATACCGTCGCGGAACCGGGCGCTTTCGCGGGAGGACACGGTGATGCCCACGTAAGGCAGGAAAATACGGTAGGCGCAGAGGATCTGACACAGCTGCGCTTCCCCTACGTCCTGCGGGTTAATCTTATCATTGTTGACGATGGGCCGCAGCCGGGGGCAGGAGAGGGACATTTCCGCGTGCGGGTATTTGCGCTGCAGATAGTAGACATGCAGGGCGCTTGCCAGGGCGTCTTTGCGGAAATCGGCCAGTCCCAGCAGGGCGGAGAAGGCCACGCCCCGCATCCCGCCGCGAAGCGCCCGTTCCTGCGCTTCGAACCGGTAGGGCCAGACCCGTTTGTGGCCAAGCAGATGAAGCTGTTCGTAGCGGTCGGAATCATAGGTCTCCTGGAACACGGTCACGTAGTCGGCGCCGCATTCGTGAAGATAGGCGTATTCATCGGTATTCACCGGATAGATTTCCAGCCCCACCATACGGAAATACTCGCGGGCCAGCCTGCAGGCTTCCCCAATGTAGCGCAGGTCGCTTTCCTTGCGGCTTTCGCCGGTCAGAATCAGAATTTCCTCCATGCCGGACGCGGCGATAACCTGCATTTCATGCCGGATCTGTTCCGTACCCAGCCGCAGGCGGTTGATATGGTTATAGCAGTTGAAACCGCAATAAATGCAGTAATTGTCGCAGTAATTCGCGATATAGAGCGGCGTGAACAGATAGACCGTATTGCCGAAATGTTTCCTGGTTTCCAGCCGTGCTTTCTGTGCCATCTGCTCCAGAAACGGTTCCGCCGCCGGGGACAGCAGAGCCCTGAAATCTTCTATGGAACAGGTGTCATGCTGCAGGGCCGCCAGGACGTCGCGGGCGGTATAGGCGGAAGGGTCATACGTTTTCATGTTTCCGATCACCTTCCCCATCACGTCGGATTGAATCTGCTCCATGCCGGGCAGGTATTCCATGTGGTTCGTGCGGGAGGAGGGGTCCTGCTCCAGCCGGTGCTTTTTCTCCAGAGCGGCGGGAGAGAGGTATTCGGAATCAATAAAATACTGGTTATCCATAATGTTCTCCTGTCATTGGCGGACGGCCGCGGGGCGGTTCGCCTGTTAATAATCGTGATGATGCAGTTTGTTCAGCGCAGGAACCCGGTCAGGGGGTCGGACGCCGCGGCTCCGCGGACGAGAACCCGTCCCAGTCCGGACAGGTAGGCGGCGCGGCCCGCCTCGATGGCCTGTTTGAACGCGTTCGCCATCAGCGGCAGATCCCCGGCGGTGGCCAGAGCCGTGTTCGCCATGACGGCGGCGGCTCCCATTTCCATGGCCTCGCAGGCCTGGGACGGCCGGCCGATACCGGCGTCCACAATGATGGGCAGGTCGATTTCGTCAATAAGGATCTGAATAAATTCCCGGGCGGCCAGGCCCTTGTTGGAGCCGATGGGGGCGGCAAGGGGCATAACGGCGGCGGCGCCGGCTTCTGCCAGGGCGCGGGCCGCGTAAAGGTCGGGATACATGTAGGGAAGCACGACGAAGCCTTCTTTTGCCAGAATTTCCGTGGCCTTAATCGTTTCCTGATTGTCGGGCAGGAGGTATTTGCTGTCCCGCATGATCTCAATCTTGACAAAATCGCCGCAGCCCAGTTCGCGGGCCAGACGGGCGATGCGGACAGCCTCGTCGGCGCTGCGCGCGCCGGAAGTATTGGGCAGGAGCGTGACGCCGTCCGGGATGTAGTCGAGGATGTTTTCGTGCTCTTTGGTATTGGCCCGGCGGACCGCCAGCGTGATAATCTGCGCGCCCGCGTCCCGCACGGCGGCCTCGATAAGTTTTAAGGAATATTTGCCTGAGCCCAGGATGAAGCGGGAGGTAAATTCCTTCCCGCCCAGTATGAGTTTGTCATCGTTCATGGTCATGGAACAGTCCTTTCTGAATAATGCTTTTTTATGAAATATGTAAGGGATACGG
>CAZPGD010000129.1:0-5293 GCA_964585865.1 uncultured Hungatella sp.
GCAGGAAGAGGCCGCCCCGGGTCCGCAGGAAGAGGCCGCTCCTGTTTCGCAGGAGGAAGCCGCCCCGGCCGGGCAGGCTCCCGGCATGAAATGTTTCTTTCAAGCGGACTTTCAGATCGAAGAGCCGACCGTGGCGGCCATCGGCAAGTTCGACGGACGTCACAGGGGCCATCAGAAGCTTCTGGGCCGTATGCGGGAGTGGAAACGGGAGCGCGGTTATAAGACGGCCGTATTTACGTTCCGTCCGTCCCCGTCCGTGCATGTGGAGAGTCTGCCGGGACAGGTTATCACCACCGCGGAGGAACGGCGCGCCGATATGGAGCGGATGGGCATCGATTATCTGGTGGAATATCCTTTTACCGAGCAGGCCGCCCATATGTCTCCCGAGGATTTCATAAAAAAAATCCTGCTGGGACAGATGCGCGCCCGGGTAATTGTCGCCGGTACGGACTGCGGTTTCGGGTACCGGCGCGCCGGCGACGCCGCCCTGCTGAAACGTCTGGCGGGACCGCTGGGCTATGAAGCGGATATCATCGAAAAGGCGCAGGAGGACCGGCGCGATATCAGCAGCAGCTATATCAAGGAAGAGCTCGGAAAAGGCCATATGGAAAAAGCCTGCGCCCTTTTGGGTCAGCCCTACTCTTTCCATGGAACGGTGGTTCACGGCAGTCATGTCGGGGGGCCGCGCCTGGGCTTTCCGACGGCGAACATCCTGCCCCCCGCGGAGAAATTTCTGCCGCTTTTCGGGGTATATGTATCCGTGGTCCGGATCGGCGGGACGTATTACGGGGGGATGACCAATGTCGGTCGCAAGCCTACGGTAGAGGGAGACGGGCCGGCGGGCGTGGAAACGAACGTGTTCGGCTGGAGCGGGGATCTGTACGGCCGCGAAATTGAGGTGCGGCTGCTGCATTTTCTGCGGCCGGAGCGGAAATTCGAGTCGCTGGAGATGCTGAGGCGCCAGATGGAGCGGGACGCGGAGCAGGCGGCCGGTTATCTGCGGGAGCGCGGAGTTTTTGTATCTTGACAGCCCTGTATCCCTATGCTAGAATAGAGGAACAATTCGGGCGGTACCCGCCTGAATCGAAGCCGGATATACCGGTGTGAATTGGCGCCGGGGCCCGGCTGCCGGATATCCGCCTGACTGGCGGACCGGGACAGACAGACTGTCCGCGGGACTCCGACCGGCTGCCTGGTCCATGGTCAGTAAAAGGAGGAGGAGAATATCATGATTTCCAAGGAAAAGAAAGCGGCTATCATCGCGGAATACGGCAGGAAGCCCGGCGACACCGGTTCCCCGGAAGTCCAGATCGCGCTTTTGACGGCGAGGATCACGGAACTTACCGATCATTTGAAAGCGAACCCGAAGGACCACCATTCCCGGCGCGGCCTGCTGAAGATGGTCGGCCAGCGGCGCGGTCTTCTGAATTATTTAAAGAAGACGGATCTGGACGGCTACCGCACGCTGATTGAGAAACTGGGCATCCGGAAATAAGAGATTCTAGGGTGGAGTTCCCCTCCACCCTATATTTCGATGTTTGCGCGGAAGAATCGTGCCGGGACCGCTGAAAAGCCCGCGGCCCGAAGAGCCTCTGGCCGGCGGCGGGTTTTTCAGTAGTTTCGGCATCTTCCGCGGGATCGGAATTCAAGAAAAGGAGAATGGATATGTACAAAAGTTTTTCCATGGAACTGGCCGGCCGGACGCTGACGGTAGATGTCGGCAGGGTCGCGAAGCAGGCCAACGGCGCGGCGTTCATGCATTACGGCGATACGGTGGTCCTTTCCACGGCTACCGCGTCCGACAAACCGAGGGAGGGCATCGACTTTTTCCCGCTGAGCGTAGAGTATGAGGAGAAAATGTATTCCGTGGGCAAGATCCCCGGGGGGTTCAATAAGCGCGAGGGCAAGGCGTCGGAGAACGCCGTGCTGACGTCCCGCGTGATCGACCGCCCGATGCGGCCCCTGTTCCCGAAGGATTACCGCAACGACGTGACGCTGAACAATCTGGTCATGAGCGTGGATCCGGCCTGCCGCCCGGAATTGGTGGCCATGCTGGGATCCGCCATCGCGGCCTGTATTTCCGATATTCCCTTTGCCGGCCCCTGCGCCATGACGCAGGTCGGCATGATCGACGGGCAGTTCATTATCAACCCTTCCCAGGAGGAATGGAAAATCGGCGATCTGAACCTGACGGTGGCCTCCACCAGGGAGAAGGTCATTATGATTGAGGCGGGGGCCAACGAGATCCCCGAGGACACGATGATCGAAGCGATCTACCGCGCCCATGAGGTGAACCAGGTGATTATCCGGTTCATTGATTCCATCGTTGCCGAGGTCGGAAAAGAGAAGCACACGTATGAGAGCTGCGCCGTGCCGGCGGAACTGTTTGAGAAGATTGAGGAGCTCGTGCCGCCGCAGGAGATGGAGCAGGCGGTATTTACCGATGATAAGATGGTCCGCGAAGAGAATATCCGCGTGATCACCGCGAAACTGGAGGAAGCTTTCGCGGATAAGGAAGATTGGCTGGCGCTCCTGGGCGAGGCCGTTTACCAGTACCAGAAGAAGACGGTCCGCAAGATGATCCTTAAGGACAAGAAGCGTCCGGACGGCCGCCGGATGGACGAGATCCGGCCGCTGTCGGCGGAAGTCGATATAATCCCGAGGGTCCACGGTTCCGCGATGTTCACCCGCGGACAGACCCAGATCTGCAACGTCTGCACGCTGGGGCCGCTGTCGGATGCCCAGAGACTGGACGGGCTCGACGAGAACGAGACCAGCAAACGCTACATGCACCATTATAATTTCCCGTCCTATTCGGTGGGAGAGACGAAGCCCTCCCGCGGACCGGGGCGCCGCGAGATCGGTCACGGCGCTCTGGCGGAGAGAGCGCTGCTGCCGGTGCTTCCCGGTACGGATGAGTTCCCCTACGCCATCCGCACCGTATCGGAGACGTTTGAATCCAACGGTTCCACGTCGATGGCTTCTACCTGCGCCTCCTGCATGTCGCTGATGGCGGCCGGCGTGCCCATCAAAAAGATGGTGGCCGGCATCTCCTGCGGTCTTGTTACCGGCGAGACGGATGACGATTTCGTGCTGTTGACGGATATCCAGGGGCTGGAAGATTTCTTCGGAGACATGGATTTCAAGGTAACGGGGACGGAGGACGGCATCACCGCCATTCAGATGGATATCAAGATCCACGGTCTGACCAGACCCATCGTGGAGGGGGCCATTGCCCGCTGCCGCGAGGCCAGACTGTTTATCATGGAAACCTGCATGAAGCCGGAGATCGCCGAGCCGAGACCCGAACTGAGCCCGTACGCGCCGAAGATCGAACAGATCATGATCGATCCGCAGAAGATCGGCGACGTGGTCGGCAAGCAGGGCAAGGTGATCAATAAGATCATTGAGGAGACCGGTGTGAAGATCGATATCGAGGAGGACGGCAGCGTATCGGTCTGCGGCACGGACAAGGAAATGATCGCCAAGGCGATCCGCATCATTGAGAGCATTGTCAATGATGTGGAAGTCGGCCAGATCCTCGTGGGCAAGGTGGCCCGCATCATGAATTTCGGTGCTTTCGTCGAACTGGCCCCGAATAAGGACGGCATGGTGCATATTTCCAGGCTTTCGGAGAAGCGGGTGGCGCGCGTGGAAGACGTGGTGAACATCGGCGACGAGGTGACGGTGAAGGTAATCGAGATTGACAAGATGGGCCGGATCAACCTGAGCATGAAGCCCAGCGACCTGGACGGCACGGGAAACAGTTACGAGACGTCCGAACGGCCGGAGCGGCGTGAGCGCAGGGACCGGGGCGAGCGGCGCGACCGCGGAGGACACGGCCGGGGCGAGCGCAGGGAACGCGATTACCGGGATGATGAGGAATAAGGAATCAGGGACTGAATGACAAAAGGCACAGCGGGGAGATATCCCTGACTGTGCCTTTTGCGGTTGTTCCTATGCGGTTGTTCCTATGGTTGTTTATACGGTTATTTATGCCGGGACGCGAACCGTCCGTTACCCGCGTCTTCCCGCTTCTTATCCTTCCGCGTGGTCTTCCAGCCATCTGGTCGCGCAATGCGCCAGATAAGCCGCGCCGATCGGCAGGACATCCTCATTGAACTGCACCTTGGGATTGTGCGCGGAGTATTCGCCGCGCTCGTCGAGATAGCCCGCGGACAGGTACATAAAGGCGCTGGGGACGCGCTCGGCGACCAGGGAAAAATCTTCCGACGCGCTGGAGGAAACGCCCGGGCAGCCGGTCGCGCCCGGAACCGGCAGTTCCTGCATGTACCCGACGACTTCCTTCGTGAATTTGGGATCGCAGACCAGCGTCGGCACGCTGGTCGTATAGACCAGTTCCGCGGAACCGCCGTAAACGGCCGCCACGGCTTCCGCGACCTCTTTCACGCGGCGGACAAGCTTTTCCCGCGCGTCCTTATTGTTCGTGCGCATCGTGCCCTTGAGGACGGCGGTATCCGGAATGATGTTTGCCGCCGCGCCGGCCGTGAACTGCCCCACCGTAATGAGACAGGCGTCGCTCGGATTGCTTTCCCTGGCGATCAGTTCCTGAAGGGCGAGATAGGTATGCACGCCGATATTGATGGGATCGACAGACAGATGCGGATAAGCGCCGTGACTGCCTTTTCCCTGAATGTGGATTTCAAACTGGTCAACGGAAAACATCATGGTGCCGGAATCGTTATACATATATAACCCGATCGGGAGTTTCCCGGGACTGACGTGATAGGCCAGGGCGACATCCGGCACCGGGTCGCTTAAGATCCCGTTCTCGATCATATTGCGGCTGCCCTCGAAGGTCTCCTCGGCGGGCTGGAACATGAATTTCACGGTCCCTTTCAGAGCGGATTCGTTTTCCTTAAGCAGTTTCGCGGCGGTCAGGAGCATGGCGGCATGAAAATCATGTCCGCAGGCATGGGCCCTGTCTCCGGAGGGGCAGGCAAACGGCAGTCCGCTTTCCTCCGGCATCGGCAGCGCGTCCATATCGGCCCGCAGCAGGATCACTTTTCCGCCGTGCCCGAGGGTGGCGGTCACGCCCTCCCCGCATTCCCGCGGATCCAGGCCGTATTCTTTCAGTTTTTCCATCACGTGGGCCTTGCCCTTCGGCATATGGAGCCCGACTTCCGCGGTCGTATGAAAATAACGCCGGTTCCCGATCAGTTCTTCTTTTAATGCTTGTGCTCGTTCGTAATAATTCATGGCTGGTCTCCTTTATCGGTTTGATAAGCAAAATTATACAGCAGTTTTGTAAAAAATTCAACTGGCGGAGGAG
>CAZPGD010000130.1:0-1218 GCA_964585865.1 uncultured Hungatella sp.
TGGTTCTCCGCCCCCGGCGTCATTCCGCCGTCTCCAGCTCGATTTCGCCGCTGCACCAGTCCTCGCCGCCCAGAAGTTCCCGGCTTCTCGCGTCCGGCTGACTGCCGCCCGCGTAAACCGTGTAACGGCCGGCCAGCAGCGCGCGGCTCCCGTCCTCCAGCACGGTCTCAAACGCCTCGCGGGACAACTCGAAAGGAACCCGGACGCTCTGGCCGGATGCAACCTGTACCCTTTTAAACCAGCACAGACTGTATCGCGGCTGATTCTCGCTGTCGAATCGATCCATATACGCCCGGTTCCGCCCGTTGGAGACTTTTTCCCGCGGCTGGCTGTCCACATAGATCTGAACAACCGCGGCTCCGTCCCGGCCGCTCTCGTTTGTGACCCGGATGCTGCCGCGAAGAAGCGGATCACGGGATTCGGAAGCCGCAGCGGCCTCGTCCGCCTCGTCCGTTTTCCCATCAAATGCCGCGGCCGCTTTCTCCCCGCGAGCTGCGGCTGCTTTCTCCCCGCAATCCGCGACCGATTTCTCCCCGTGAGCCGCAGAATATGCGGAAGCAACAGCGGCTTCGTCCGCCTCTCCCGCCTTCCCATCAGGCTCTACAGTTTCCTTCCCATCGGACGCCGCGGCCCTCCCGCGCACCGCCGCCGGTTCGGCAGCCGCGCCGCCTGCGCCGGCGATCTCCAGCCGCAGATCGTCGAAACGGAAACGGCTGTAACTGAGGCCGTAGCCGAAAGGATAAAGCGGCTCGCCCTCCAGGTAGCGGTAGGTCCTTCCTTTCATGCGGTAATCGCGGAAATCGGGCAGCGTTCCGTCATAATAAAATGTCACCGGCAGTTTCCCCGACGGGTTCGCCTTGCCAAACAGGATTTCCGCCAGCGCTCTTCCGCCCTGCGCGCCGCTGTACCAGCACTCCAGAATGGCGGAACAGCGCGCTTCCACCGCGCTCAGATCGATCGCGCTTCCCGAATTCAGCACCAGCACGACCGGCGTTCCGACCGCGCATACGGCTTCCGCCAGGCGCCGCTGGCTTTCCGGCAGCAAAAGATCCCACTTGTCCCCGGAATCCGAGGCTTTGCCCGCGTCCATTTCTTCCCCTTCCAGCGTGGCGTCCAGTCCCACGCAAAGGATCACCACATCGCTGTGCCGCGCCACCGTCACCGCTTCGCTGATCCGGTCGCCGGCCCGGGCCAGATTTTGCACCCGGTCCTTCCACA
>CAZPGD010000130.1:1318-5236 GCA_964585865.1 uncultured Hungatella sp.
CCGCTCCCCATTCCTTCACCGCCTCCCGGATCCCTTCCAGATTCGTCACGTATTCCGACGCGGTTCCGCAATAATTCCCTTCCAGCACCGTCCGCAGATCCGCGGTCGGCCCAATCACGCCGATCGTGCGCAGCTTAGATCCGTCAAGCGGCAGCAGACCGTCATTTTTCAGAAGCACGACAGACCGCCTGGCCGCTTCCAGAGACAGCCGCCGGTGGGCGGGACTGTCATTTTCCTCATAGGGAATGTCGTTGAATTCACATTCCGGATCAAAAAGCCCCAGTTTCATCCGCGTCGTAAACAGACGGACGACGGACCGGCGGATATGTTCTTTCGTAATCAGCCCTTTCTCCAGCGCTTTTAACAGGTAAAGATACGTATTGCCGCAGTTTACGTCACAGCCGGCGCGGATCGCCAGGGCCGCCGATTCCGTGGCGTCGGCCGTTACCATATGATGTTCGTGAAAATCACGGATCGCCCAGCAGTCGGAAACCACGTGGCCTTCAAATCCCCATTTCTCCCGGAGCGTTTTCTGCAGAAGCGTCTCACTGCCGCAGCAGGGCTCGCCGTTGGTCCGGTTATACGCGCCCATAACCGCTTCCACCCCGCCTTCCCGCACGGCGGCCCGGAAAGCCGGCAGATACGTTTCTTCCATATCTTTCGCCGTCGCCCGCGCGTCAAAACCGTGCCGCTCTTTCTCCGGTCCCGAGTGAACCGCAAAATGCTTGGCGCAGGCGGCCGCTTTCAGATATTCGCCGTCCCCCTGGAGCCCCTTAATAAAGGCCACGCCCAGACGGGATGTCAGATACGGGTCCTCTCCGTACGTCTCATGTCCCCTTCCCCAGCGGGGATCGCGGAAAATATTGAGATTCGGCGACCAGAACGTCAGCCCTTTATAGATATCCGTGTCGCCGGCGGCGGACTGGGCGTTGTATTTGGCGCGGGCCTCCGTGGCGATCACCCCGGCAATCTGTCCCAGCAGTTCCTCGTCAAACATCGCCGCCAGCGCAATCGCCTGGGGGAAAACGGTCGCCGTGCCGGCGCAGGCCACCCCGTGAAGAGCCTCGTTCCACCAGGTATAGCCCGGAATGCCCAGCCGCGGAATCGGCGGCGCGTCGTAGCGGAGCTGGGAAGCCATTTCCTCCACGCTCATCTGGTCAGCCAGTTCCTCCGCCTGCCGGCGGAAATCGTGTTTTCGTTCCATAAGACCCTCCGTTCCGTGCTAAAAAGATGTTCCAAAACCGCCCCCCGCTCTCGATTCGTCTCAGATTATCCCCTGCATGGACAAAATAACCAGGATACAGGTAACAATCAACGCCACGGCCAGTACGATCATGCCGGCCGCTCTGCCTTTCCCGTGACCGGCGGCCCCGGTTGACATTGAAATCAGGCCGCTCTTCCGCAAAGCCGATATAACCGGTTTGTACAGCAGGAATGTAAACCCCGCGTTCAGACCCGCTTTCAGCAGGTTAAACGGCAGAAACACCGGAACCAGCATGGCGGCGACCGTCTCCCGCGGGTATCCCATGTAAATGGGCGTGACCAGATAGTTCCACAGAAGCATCACTGCCACCATGGCCACCACTCCGGCCGCAAGCCCGGCGACGGCCCCGGAGAGGGTGCGTTTCTTCCTGTAAATCGCCGACGTCACGCAGGCGAACGCGCAGCTTGAAATAATATTCATGATACAGCCGATGATCCCCGTATCGCTCACGGACAACATTTCGATAAATGAAACGATCACCGAAACAATCAGAGCGGCAGACGGTCCCCAGATTAGGCCGCCCAGCGTGATAACGACATCCTTGGGATCGTATTTCAGAAAAGGCGCCGCGGGCACCAGCGGGATCCGCCCCACCAGCATCACAACATAGGCAATCGCGCAAAGCATCGCGATCGCGGTCATTTTCCCTGTTCCACTGTTCAGTTTTCCCTCTTTCATCGCTTTCAATCCTCCTTGAAAATGAAATGTTTCGCAAAGTTCATTCGCAAGTGGGAACGCGCACCGCAGACTCGAAAAGCCCCGGGCAAAACACCCGGGGCATCCTTTCGCATCCTGTCCGCGCATACGGCGCGGTATGCGCTTTCTTCTCTCATCCAGACTATACTGTCGGTTTTGGAATTTCACCAAATCGGCCGCCTGCGCGGTTCGCGGACTGTACCGCCGGTGGGGACATGCTCCCCGCCCCGAAGAACTTTTACGTTTGTATCGGTCATTATAACGCATTCCGGGTCGCCGCGCAAGAGATTTCGCAACTTTCCCGGGCGGATCCGCCAGATACGGCTAAATTGGGAGGAATTCGTAAACCGGCGGCAGACGGAGACAGAGCAGACCAGCGGACCGGCTATCCGCGACAAACCACAGCAAGCTGCGACACGCCGCGGGCGGCGGGTGACGGGCAGAACGCAGCAGGCAACACCGGACTGCGGACCGCGACACGCCGCGACAGGCGACGGCAAACCCGACAGACCGCAACAAGCTGTGGCAGGCCACGGCAAATCACGACTAACCGCTGTGAACTGCGGGAGGAGCCAACCACAACGGACCGGCTATCCGCGACAAACCACAGCAAGCTGCGACACGCGGCGGGCGACGAGCGGCGGGCAGACCGCAGCAGGCAACACCGGACTGCGGACCACGACAAGCCGCGACAGGGACGGCAAACCCGACAGACCGCCGTGAACCGCAGCAAGCCGCCCCCCGCAGCCTTACAACACGATAAACGCGCAGCTTAACGGCGCCAGTTCCATTTTCCCGGCGGAGACCGCCTTGCCGCTCAGATCCGGCAGCGCCCCGTCCGCATTCAGCTTCAGCGGACGCCCGTTCAGCGTCATAACCGGAGCGCGCCTGCTGCCGTTCTCGCCGGCCAGCACATAGATTTCGCCGGCCCTTGGCAGTTCCACGGTCGTCGTCTCCTCCTCGCTGTTATTGATCACCAGATAAACCGCGCCGGCTTTTCCGTCTTTCCGGCTCTGAGCATAGACATGCGCGCCCATGCGCACCGGCTCGCCGGTATCGTACACGGTCGTTCCCATCAGCCTCGTCCACAGCAGCACCGCGAAATAATTCGGGCGCGGATCATGCGTGGCACGGTCCAGGTACGCGTAGTCGGACGCCGCCAGCGTATTATGGAAAATAATGCCGCGCGTCTCCCGGCTGAAGCCGCCCGCTTCGTTCAGCGTCCGCAGCACATCCAGATAGGTGGACGCCCAGGTGTCCCCGCCGCCGCCCGCGTCGCCGGATTCCGTCACCCACATCTCGCCGCCCGGACAATAGCGGTCCCGGATGGGAGCATACGCCCTGGCGAAATTGACGGCCACGGCCAGGTAATCTTCCGTATGGGCCTCTTCCGCCAGCCAGTGCATCGACGGCGCCGCGCCGCCAATGCGCTCGGATACGCCGTTATAGTAATGATAGCTGAATACGTCCAGCGGGCAGGGATCTTCGCCCATCAGCGCGTTCGTGTCGCAGTGTTTGCCGACCAGCGCTTCTACGCCGCCCCCGCCGCTTTTTCCGGCCGGCCGTCCCATACGTGCTTCCGAACCGACGGAGCAGGGTCCGATATACAGGCAGTCCGGATAATTCTCCTTCAGCCATTTCTCGAAAATTTTCGGGTCACGGGCGTGATCCGCGGCGGTGTAGCCCTTCGGGAAGCCGGTCTCCGTCAGCATGTTCGGCTCATTGACAAACTCCGATCCGGAAATCGGCACGCCGTAATCCGCGCTGAACCGGAACAATTTCTCCGCCTCAACCGGCGTCCACGGCGGAACCGGGGCCTCATCCACGCCGTACACGCCCGGGCAGGCGGATACGGAAACCATCAGCTTCGCGCCGACCGCCTTCACAAAATCCAGCACTCCCGTCCATTGTTTGCGGGTCAGGGTATTCAAATAGCCGTCCGGCACCTTCCCGTTCAT
>CAZPGD010000131.1:0-5220 GCA_964585865.1 uncultured Hungatella sp.
GGGAAAGGCCGGTGCGGAGACGTCATCGGGTAAGGCGGTAGCGGAGACGGTGCCGGAAAGCGCCGCCGCGCGCGGAACGGCGGGAAAGCCGGCGGAAGCGGAGAACCGGGCGGCGGAAAACCCGGAAGGCGCCGGAGTTGTGTGGAAAGGCTGGGCGGCGGTGCCGGAAGACACCGGCGCAGATGCGGCTGCGAAAGAGACGCCTTCTGGCGGTGCGGCTATGACGGAGGTGCCGGAAAACAGCGCCGCGGAAGCGGCCCGGGGCAAGGCGGTTTCGGAAAAGTCTTACGCGGGAGCGGCCGCGGGGGAGACGCTTTCGGGCGCGCCGGCCGCGGAGGCAGTGCCGGAAAGCATCGTCACGGAGACGCTCGCGGATGAACCGCCCGCGGCCGCGGCTAAGCCGGCCGCGGCGCCGCGCCGGGCAGAGGCGGTCCCTTCCGCGTATGACGCGGACCGGATCGGCCGGCTGGTGATCACGGTGCCGAAGGTGGACACGAAGCTGCTGGATCTGCTGACGGAGTGTACGGACCGCCTGCGGATCCCCGGAAACCGCGTCCATATCATCAGCCATACGGAAAGCTTTCTGTACTACGTGCTGAGCCAGAAACGCGAAGTATGGAACAATCAGGTGGGGATGTTCGACCTGTCGGAAAATTTTCTCTGCTATTACGAGATGAAGGTGCAGCGGGGGCTGCGCCAGGTGACGGTGATGGCGGAGCGGGAGCAGCTGGAGGAAGGGTTTAACCTTGATATTCTGAAAACGCCTTCCGGGGCGAAGCTGGCGGATAAAATTTTGTGCTCCTGCGGACAGCGTTTCCTGCAGAAGAAGCTGTTTTCCTCCGTATTCCTGACGGGAAAGGGGTTCGAGAGCCAGGACTGGGCGCAGGAGTTCATGAAGCTGGTGTGCATGAGGCGGAAAGTATTTGTGGACCAGGCCCTTTTCGTGCAGGGCGCCGTCTGCAAGGCGGAGGATCTGGAACGGGACAGGACCGCCTACCCGTATGTGCTGATCTGCGACGGCCGTCTGAATACGACGGTATCGCTGAAAGTCACCCGGCGGGATCAGGAAGGGCAGTATGTTCTGGCCTCCGCGGGCGACAACTGGTACGAGGCCAGGAGTACGCTGGAAGTGATTCTGGACAACCAGCAGTATTTGGAATTTACGATTTCCCCCGCGGATCCAAGGCGCAAAAAGCTGGTGAAGCTGACGCTCGAGGGATTTCCGGAGCGGGACGACAAGACATTGCGGGTGCGGATCCGGGTAAGTTTTCCGGATGAAAATACCATGGACGTGACAGTGGAGGATGTGGGGTTCGGGGAATTCTATCCGTCCACCGACGCGGTTATCAGACAAGAGGTTATGCTATGAGCGTGCTGCTTTGCAGACCGGAAAAGGTCTCACATCCGTATTTTATCGAGAACATGGGGATCCATATTTACAGTTCCCAGGAACTTTGCTACGCGATTTACCACCATCCGCTGCTGGCCATGGACGATTTTTTCGACAGCAGCCTGATCGCGTTTATCCGGGACGAACTGGACATGGGCTATACGGCGCTGAAGCTGGAACGGTGGCTGGGGAGCGGGGAGAACCGGGACGAAATGATTTTTTTGTTTTTGCAGGAATGCAATTACTATTCCTCTTCGGAGATCGGCCGCTTAAGGCAGCAGGTGGCGGCCCTGCGCAAGCTGCCGCCGCTGGAATACGCCAAAAACAAGGCGGATTATCTGTTCGGGTTTAGGCAATACGGCCGCGCGGTGGCGGAGTATGAGAAGATTCTGGACTCATTTCTGATCAAGAAAGCGGACAGTTCCTTTACGGGAAGGGTTTTCAACAATCTGGGGGCCTGCTACGCCAGGATTTTCCGGTTCGACAAGGCGCTCCGGGCCTATGAAAAGGCGTATGAGCTCTTAAAGGATCCGTCCGTGCTGCAGCGGATCTATTACCTGACGCTCCTCCGGCCGGATATCCGTCCGAAGGAATCCTGCCGCTCGGCAATGACGGACGAGCAGAAGGCCGCCTGGGACGAGGGCTTTAAGCAGGCGAAGGAGCGGGCGGAGCGGTCGGAAGAAGTGGGGAAGGTGGAAGAGTTGTTTGCCAGGGACCCGGTCAGGCGGATGGAGGGAGCGCGGCAGACGCTGGATACGTGGAAACAGGAGTACAGAGGGATGGCGTAGGGCCGGAGGGAGGAGTTGCTTATGAGGAAACGCGGTCTCGCGGTTATGGTATGCGTGATGATGCTGGCCGCCGGCTGTTCTTCGGGGCAGAGCCATACGACAATCGAAGGGGTGGGGATCCACAGCGAGGAGGAGACCGAAACGGAGACCGGACTTTTCCCCTCCGCGGGGGAGCAGGCGTCGGTGTCTCTGGAAGGGTCGCTTGCGTATCTGGAAGAATCCGTCCGGGCCGCGGACGAATCGCTTGACGCCAGGGAAGAGTCGCTTAAAATGCTGGAAGAGGCGCTGAAAAAGAAGGAAGAGGCGCTCGATACGGAGACGGGGGACAGCGGGAACGGGACGTCGAATTATACGGCTCTGACCATGTTCCCGGAAGAATTCAAGGGAAGAAAAGTCGTACTGACCGGCCGGGTGGTGCAGGCGGCGGCACTGAGCAGTTCGACGATCCAGCTTTTGCTGGCCGTGAACGGAAACGACGCCACCAGAATGGTGGGCGAATACCCGTCGGCCCTTCTGCAGTTCAGCCTGGAACACGGGGATATCGTGACGGTGACGGGCAAATACGCGGGCGTGATGCGTTACCGGCAGAGCACGGGCGAGCGGCTGGATCTGCCGACGGTCCAGATCGCGCAGCTGGTCAGGGAAGAGGACGGGGAGGCGGCCTTCTCGACGACCGAGGCGGCGGAGACGCTGATTGTCCCCACATCTCCCGCGTATCCGGAAACGGAAACGGAGACGGAACCGCAGACGCAGTCCGCGGCGCAGGAGACGACATCCGCGCCTCCCGGACCGGGTGAGATGGACTGGGGGCAGCAGCAGACGGGCGGACAGCCGCAGGGACCGGGGACGGCCCAGGGAGCGGGACAGGCCGGGGGACCGGGGACAAGCGCGGGAAGCGCCCCGTCGGGACCGGGCGGGCTTCCCACAACGGCTCCCGCCGGACCGGGCCGGTAAACCCGGAAGCGGCGCGGCGCCGGCTTTCCCGGGCACGCCGGGGGACCGGCGGCAGGCAAGGTGAAGCGCGCCTGCGGCGGGAAGCGGTTCCGGCAGCGGGCAAGCCGGAGAGTGCCCGCGAGAGGGCCGGGTCCGGCGGCGTCTAAAGCGGAGCGCGCCTGCGGCGGGAAGCGGATTTGCCGGCAGGCAAGGCGGAGAGTGCCCGCGAGAGGGCCGGATCCGACGGCTAAAGCGAAGCGCGCCTGCGGCGGGAAGCGGTTCCGGCGACAGACAAGGCGGAGAGCAGTCCGGCCCCCCACAATACAGAAAGGAATCCTGAAACATGAAAGCATACCTGATCCTGGAAGACGGCACCACGTTCGAGGGCGAAAGCATCGGCGCTTCCCGGGAGGTCATCAGCGAGATCGTATTCAACACGTCCATGACCGGCTACCTGGAAGTCCTTACCGATCCGTCCTACGCCGGCCAGGCCGTCGTGATGACCTACCCCCTTATCGGAAATTACGGCGTCTGCGCGCAGGACATGGAATCGGCCAGAGCCTGGCCCGACGGCTATATCGTCCGCGAACTCTCCCGTGTCCCGAGCAACTTCCGGAGCGAGACCACCCTTTTGCAATTCCTGTCCGAACAGAACATTCCCGGTATCTGCGGTATCGATACAAGAGCCCTGACGAAACGGTTAAGAGAAAAAGGAACCATGAACGGCATGATCACGACGACGTCCTACGCGGATCTGAGCGGGCCTTTAGAGCGTATCCGCCGCTACCGCGTCGCCGGCGTCGTGGCCGCGGCGACCTGCCGCGCGCCTTACGTGCTGGAACCGTCCGATCCGGCGGCCGAACCCGTTTCCGTCCGCACCGCCGAACGCCCGTCCGGCCTTGTCCGGCGCGCCGGGAGCGGCAAACAGGTGGCGCTTCTCGATCTGGGCGCGAAGAGGAACATCGCCCGCTCCCTGACCGAGCGCGGCTGCCGGGTCACGGTTTATCCCAGCCATACCGCGGCGGACGAGATTCTGGCCGGGCACCCGGACGGCATCATGCTGTCCAACGGACCCGGCGATCCCAAGGAAAATACGGGCGTGATCCGTCAGATTCGCAAACTCTACGAGTCCGGCGTGCCGATTTTCGCCATCTGCCTCGGCCACCAGCTGATGGCCCTCGCCACGGGAGCCGACACCTACAAGCTGAAATACGGCCACCGCGGCGGCAATCACCCGGTCCGGGATCTGGAAACCGGCCGCGTCTACATTTCCTCGCAGAACCACGGCTACGCGGTCGACACGGACAGCCTGGACGCGCGGATCGCCAGACCGGCCTTTGTCAATGTCAACGACGGCACCAACGAGGGCCTGCTTTATACCGAAAAACCGGTTTTCACGGTCCAGTACCATCCGGAGGCGTGCCCCGGTCCTCAGGATTCCGGCTATCTGTTCGACCGTTTCCTGACCATGATGGAGGTAAAGACGAATGCCCAGAAATCCTGATATCAAGAAAGTCCTGATGCTGGGCTCCGGCCCCATCGTCATCGGGCAGGCGGCGGAGTTCGACTACGCGGGCACGCAGGCATGCCGTTCGCTGAAAGAGGAAGGCGTGGAAGTCGTGCTTCTCAATTCCAATCCGGCCACGATCATGACGGACAAGGACATCGCGGACCGCGTTTACATCGAACCCCTGACCCTCGAGGTAGTCGAGCAGCTGATCGAGAAGGAGAAACCGGACAGCGTGCTGCCTACGCTGGGCGGGCAGGCGGGCTTAAATCTGGCCATGGAACTGGAGGAGGCCGGGTTTCTGAAAGAGCATAACGTGCGTCTCATCGGCACCACGGCGGCCACCATCAAAAAGGCGGAAGACCGCCTGGAATTCAAGGAAACCATGGAGAAAATCGGCGAGCCCGTGGCCCCCTCGCAGGTGGTGGAGTCGGTGGAGGAAGGCATCGCGTTTGCCGAAACGATCGGCTATCCGGTCGTCCTGCGCCCGGCCTATACCCTGGGCGGCAGCGGCGGCGGCATCGCCCGCGATCAGGACCAGCTGGTCGAGATCCTGCAGAACGGCCTGCGGCTGTCCCGCGTGGGGCAGGTTCTGGTGGAGC
>CAZPGD010000132.1:0-5216 GCA_964585865.1 uncultured Hungatella sp.
CGTTGTTACCGCGGCTCTTCTGAATGCCCTAAAAGTAACCGGCAAGAAGATCGGGGACATTCATGTTGTGCTGAACGGCCCCGGCTCCGCGGGAACCGCCATTATCAAAATGCTGCTGAACGCCGGCGTAAAGCATATAATTGCCTGCGATACGAAAGGGATCCTCTACAGGGACCGCCCCGCGGGGATCGTGGGGCATAAGAAGATGCTCTGCGAAATCACGAATCAGGAAGACCGCCGCGGAGGTCTGGCGGAGGCCGTGGAAGGCGCGGACGTGTTTGTGGGCGTGTCCGCGGCCGGGGTGCTGAAACCGGAGATGATCGCGGCGATGAATCCGGATCCCATTGTTTTCGCCATGGCGAATCCGGTGCCGGAAATCATGTACGACGAGGCCATTGCGGCCGGCGTCAGGGTTATGGGAACGGGACGTTCGGATTTCCCGAACCAGATCAACAATGTGCTGGCGTTCCCGGGCATTTTCCGCGGAGCGCTCGACGCGGGGGCCCGCGATATCAATTATGATATGAAGATGGCGGCGGCCCGGGCCATCGCGGAACTGGTGGAACCGGAAAAACTCTGCCCCGAATACATCATTCCGTCGGCGTTTGATCCCCGGGTCGCTCCCCACGTGGCGGAATGCGTAGGCGAGGCGGCCAGAAAATCCGGAGCGGTGCGAAAGAACTGACGGCGGACATCTGTTTAAGCGCATCCGCTGCCATTTCCGCCATGGCCGGTCCGACCACGAACTGACGGCGGCCATCCGTTTAAGCGGTTATGGCATCTGTACGAATTTTCAAAATTGCGTTTGCCTTTTTTCTGCAAAATGGGTATAATTGCGGAAGAGACGATTCCCCGGCGTGAGCCGCGGCAAAAACGGATTCGCAAAAAAATGCACAATATCTGGTAAGAAAACAGGGCAGTCTGCACAAATAACGGGCGGAACGGTCATAACCGGCCCGGATTTGACAAGTATAACGGGGTATGGTATAAAAGTTCCGTAAAGAGTTGATCTGCCGCATGGCGCGCGGCGCGCTGCCGCGCGCAGGCAAGGAAAAGGAGTTTATCTTTTATGAAGCAGAAGAAGATTATGCTGCCTACCCTGGAAGATGCAAAGGCGTTTGTCACGGCCGCAATGAAATGCGATTTTGACGTCGATGTATTTTACAACCGAGTCGTGATCGACGCGAAGTCGATTCTCGGCGTGCTGAGTCTGGATCTGACAAAAGTGCTGACCGTTGCGTACAACGGGGAGAACGAGGAGTTCGAGGCATTTCTGGAGAAAAAGGCAGCGAAGAAAGTGGCATAACCGCGATCGTTCTGCGGCCGGGAAAGCATTTTCCCGGCGCGAAGCCGTATGTAAGAGGGAATTGTCTGACCGAAGTCCGGCAATTCCTTTTTTGTTACCGTTTAAATGGCTGGAAACGCGGAAGGATGCCGGCCTGTCCCCCGGCCGAAATGACGGGGATGGGGAAGAGGAGGATGAGCCGGTGAGCGGAAGCGGGAAGGCAGATACAGACGAGCATGAGCCGGAGAGCGGAAAGGCGAAGGCGGATGCGTGCGAACCGGAGAGCGGAAAGGCGAAGGCAGGAGCGCGCGAGCCGGAGAGCGGAAAGGTAAAGGCGGACGCACGAGAACCGATGAGAGAAACCGTGAAAGCGGATACGAGAGCGCATGAGCCGGAGAGCGGAAAGGTGAAAGCGGGAGCGCACGAGCCTGTGAGCGGAAAGGCGAAGGCGGACGCGCGCGAGGCGGAGAGCGGAACCGGAAGGACAGAGACGGGCACGCGCGAAACGGTGAGAGAAACCGTGAAAACGGATATGGGAGCACATAAGCCGATGAGCGGAAGCGGAAATGCGGATATGGACGCGCATGAAACGGTAAGCGGAAGCGGAAAGGCGAAGGCGGGCGGGCGCGAAACGGTCCGCGACATCCGCGTATCGGTCCGCGATCTGGTGGAATTCGTGATGAGAAGCGGCGATCTGGATAACCGGCGGACGGCCGCGGCGGAGAAGGACGCCATGCTGGCAGGGGGCCGCCTGCACCGAAAACTCCAGCGCCGTATGGGGGCCGGTTATCAGGCGGAGGTGGCCATGCGCCATACGGTGGACGAGGGGGAATTTTCCATCACCGTCGAGGGGCGGGCGGACGGCGTCATAACGGACGGAACCGGCGTGACCATCGACGAGATTAAGGGCATTTACATGGATCCGGACCGTCTGGAAGAACCCGTTCCGGTTCATCTGGCCCAGGCCAGGTGCTACGGCTATATCTACTGCGCGGATCATGGGCTGAATGCCATCTCGGTCCAGGTTACATACTGCAGTCTGGAGACGGAGGAGTTGCGCCGTTTTAAGGAGGATCTTACTTTTGCGGAACTGGAAGAGTGGTTCCGCGGGCTGATCCACGAATATGTAAAATGGGCCCGCTACCTCTATGAGCACGGCCTGAGGCGGGACGAATCCCTGCGGGAACTTCCGTTCCCCTATGCGTACCGGCCCGGCCAGAAGGAACTTGCGGTATCGGTCTACAAAAGCATATCCCGGCGGCGGAACCTGTTCATTCAGGCCCCCACCGGGGTGGGAAAGACGCTTTCCGTCATTTATCCCAGTCTCAAGGCCATGGGCGAGGGACTGGCGGAGAAACTGTTTTACCTGACGGCCAGGACGATTGCGAGAAGCGTGGCGGAGGAGACGTTTTCCATCCTGCGGGAAGCGGGGATGTATCTGAAGTCCGTGACGATCACGGCGAAGGAGAAGCTGTGTTTTCTGGAAAAGCCGTCCTGCAATCCCGACGACTGTCCCTATGCCGAAGGGCATTTTGACCGGGTCAACGACGCGGTTTATGAAGTGATCCACCGGGAGTTCGGGATCACCCGGGAGGTGCTTTTACGGTACGCGGAGAAATACCGGGTCTGCCCCTTTGAATTCTGCCTGGATGTGAGCAGCTGGGTGGACGCGGTGATCTGCGATTATAATTACGTATTTGATCCCAATGTGCGGCTGCGGCGGTATTTCGCGGACGGCGTATCCGGAGAGTATCTGTTTCTGGTGGATGAGGCGCATAATCTGGTTTCCCGGGGCCGGGACATGTACAGTGCCGCCCTGGTGAAGGAAGATGTGCTGCAGGCAAAGCGGTTCTTTGCGGGGAAAAACGCGAAGCTGGTCCGCCTGCTGGATCGGACGAACCGGCAGCTGCTGGAGATGAAGCGGGAAAGCGAAGGCTGCGTCGTAAGGGAGAATATCAACAGCCTGCTCGCTGTGGTCCAGTCGCTTTACGGGGAACTGGAAACATATCTGGAGGAGAACCGCGAACCGGAGAACCGGGAGCAGACGCTGGATTTTTATTTTGAACTGCGGGATTTTTTGATGGTGTCGGAGGGAATGGACGAGGCATATACGATCTATTCGGAAATCCTCGGGGACGGGCGGTTCATGGTGCGGCTGTTCTGCATGAACCCGGCGGGCCATCTGAAGGAATGCCTGCAAAAGGGGCGCAGCACGATCTTTTTTTCGGCTACGCTGCTTCCGGTCAATTATTATAAGGAACTGCTCAGCGGCAATCCGGAGGATTACGCGGTCTACGCGGAATCGCCGTTTCCCGGAAAGAACCGCCTTCTCCTGGTGGCCCGCGACGTGAGCAGCCGCTATAAGAGGCGGAACCTGCGGGAATATGAAAAAGTGGCCGACTATATCCGGAGCACCGCGCTGGGGCGGAGAGGGAATTACATGGTGTTTTTTCCGTCCTACGCCTATTTGAACGCGGTCATGGAAGTCTGGGAGCGGAGGGAGAAGGAGGGTTGGCCGCCGGTTCCCGGCCGGGAGGCGGACGGATTTCACCGTGAAGCGGACAGCCGGCCCGTGTCCGGCAGCAGCGGGGAAAGCGCCGCGGCAAACGGCGGTCACGGAGAAATGGCCGGTCAGTTCGAGTCCGGCAGCAGCCGTGGGCCGGGAGATGCCGCGGATGAGGCGGACGGCGCGCAGACGCGTTCCATTACGGTCCTCTGTCAGGACAGCCGCATGAGCGAGGCCCGGCGCGAAGCGTTTTTGCGGGCTTTCGAGGAGGAGCGGGAAGACACGCTGGTGGCGTTCTGCGTGATGGGCGGCGTATTCTCGGAAGGGATCGATCTGAAGGCGGAACGCCTGATCGGCGCCGTCGTAGTCGGCGCCGGGCTGCCCATGGTCTGCACGGAGCAGGAACTTCTCAAGGTGTATTTTGACCGGAAGGGACAGAAAGGGTTCGATTACGCCTACCGCTACCCGGGCATGAACAAGGTTCAGCAGGCGGCCGGGCGGGTGATCCGCAGCATGGACGACCGCGGCGTGATTGTGCTGCTGGACGACCGTTTCCTGAGAGAAGATTACCAGGCGCTGTTCCCGCGGGAATGGCGGCCCTTCCGGGTGGTGGACCGGACAAGCGCCGCCGCGGTGATCGCGGATTTCTGGAACCGGCAGGAAATGAACCGGTGACGCGCCGAAGGAAGTATCCGCTGTCCTATTCCTTAAACATGTAAAAACGATAAGCCGTCTATGGCCGTAAAGGAGGAGCCATGCCAAAAGAAATGGATATTTTTCAAATGTACATCCGGGAACTGTCGGATATCCGGGACTGCAGCAGGGAGGAAAACGCCGCGCTGGCGCTGCGGGCCGCCGCGGGCGACGCGGCCGCCAAAACTCGCCTCATCGAGGGCAATCTGAAGTACGTGCTGAATCTGAGCCGCAATTATCTCAGCAGCGGCATTGCCGCGGGCGATCTGGTGCAGGAGGCCAACATGGCGCTGGTGATGGCGGCGGAGACGTGCTCCGGCATGGCGGAGGAGCAGGCTTTCGAGGATTTTCTGGAGCGGATGGTAAAGGACGCGCTCCGGCTGGCCATTGCCCGGCATGAGTCGGAATCCGAGGCGGGCCGCGCGGTACTGGAACGGGTCAACCGGCTGCAGGAAGTCTCCCGGATCATGGCGGAGGAACTGGGCCGGGAGGCTACCGTGCCCGAACTGGCCCGGCGGCTGCGCGTGACCGAGGACGAAGTGAAGGACACCATGAAGATCGCCCTTGACGCGCTGCACGTGCTGGGAGGAGCGGAGATCCCGACGGATTATTAGGGCGGAACGAAAGCGGAAAAGCGGAATAAAGGCGGAAAGGAAGGACTGCGGCGGAAGGGCGGGACGAAGAAGTGGTTGACAAAGGAACCGGCGGGGAGTATATTTTTTCTGTCAGAAG
>CAZPGD010000133.1:0-5207 GCA_964585865.1 uncultured Hungatella sp.
ATCCACCGGCATGTAAACATGCCGTGGATTCAGACTTTCGACCCTGGCATCATCACAAGGTGATTTTTCTCTTTTTTTCATCCTTTGCCTGTTTGTAGAGGACGATTTTGCTGCCAATAACCTGCACCACTTCGGAATGCGTACGCTCCGCCAGCACTCCGGCGATATCCGTCCCCTCTTCCGGGCAGCTTTTCAAAATATTCAGCTTGATCAGTTCGCGGGCTTCCAGAGCGTCCGCTACCGCCGCCGTCAGTTCCGGCGTTACGCCGGATTTCCCCACTTGGAAAATCGGCTCCAGGTTCATGGCCAGCCCTTTCAGAGCGGACCGCTGTTTTGAAGTCATAATGCTTCCTCCCGGACAAATATCCACGTTTTCATTACCGGTAATACTCGAAGGAAAAACCGTATATCCGCACGGTATCCCCGTCCCGGATCCCCGCCTTTTCCAGATCATTGAGGATACCGGCATCCTTAAGGAATTTCTGGAAGAACAGGAACCCTTTCTCGGATTCCAGATTCGTATAGCCGAGCATTTTCTCGATCCGCGGCCCTTCCACGATATAGGCGCCGTCTTCGTCCCGTTCAACGGTATAGGGAAGATCGGAACCGTCGTCCGGCTGACGGATGTCAAATTCTTTTTGAAACATTACCGGCGTCCGGTCCATCCTGCTCAAAAGTTCCGAAATCCCGCCGAGAAGTTCCTTTATTCCCTGTCCGCTGACCGCGGAAACGGGATAGACCCGGATCCCCTGCGGCTCGAACGCGCGGCGCAGCCGTTCCGCGGGAGATATGGCCATCCGTTCCAGTTCACGCATCTCTTCCGCGTCCGTTTCGCCGGGGGCGGCCGCCGCTTTCAGTTCCGCCAGTTCCTCCTCCATTCCGTCATACTCTTCCTCGCAAACAGAATCCATTTTATTGGCGGCGATGATCTGCGGGCGTTTCAGCAGTTCGGGATCGTATTTTTCCAGTTCCCGGCAGATAGTCCGCACGTCTTCCACCGGATCGCGGCCTTCGGCGGAAGCCGCGTCCACCACATGGACCAGCACTTTCGTCCGCTCGATATGCTGCAGGAAATCATGCCCCAGTCCCGCGCCCTCGGAAGCGCCTTCAATCAGTCCGGGAATATCCGCCATTACGAATCCGGCCCCGTCGTCCAGGTCCACAACACCCAGATGGGGCTCCAGCGTCGTAAAACGGTAATCGGCGATTTTCGGTCTGGCATTGCTGACCCTGGAAAGCAGCGTGGATTTCCCCGCGTTCGGGAAACCGACCAGTCCCACGTCGGCAATGACCTTCAGTTCCAGCCGCACCCATAATTCCCGGCCGGGCTGGCCGGGCTGGGCGTAGCGTGGGGCCTGCATGGCGGATGTGGCGAAATTCATGTTGCCAAGCCCGCCCCTGCCGCCTTTTAACAGGATTTCCCTGCGGTTCTCCCCGGACATGTCCGAAATCACCTTGCCGCTTTCGAAATCGCGGATCACGGTTCCTTCCGGCACCTTAATGACCAGATCCTCCGCGTCCTTCCCGCTGCAGCGGCGTTTGCCGCCCGGTTCGCCGTTTTTCGCCACATACTTGCGGTTGTAACGGAAATCCGTCAGGGTGTTCAGCCCCTCATCCACCTGAAAAATGATGTCGCCGCCGCGGCCGCCGTTGCCGCCGTCCGGCCCGCCCGCCGGTACGTACAATTCCCGCCGGAAGCTTACATGCCCGTCGCCGCCGTCGCCGGATTTGATAAATATTTTCGCACGGTCTGCAAACATAATGTTCTGAACTGTTTCCTTTCCCGGACAATGCCGCCCCTGTGCCGTTTTGTCAAAAAGATTTTGCGGCGCCGTCTGAAAGTTAAAAAGCGCCGTTTCTGTCTGTGAGTCAAAAATACCGGCCGGACCGAAAGCGGAAATACCGTCCGAACCTGAGGTTGAAAATCCCAATCGAACCGGATACAAAAATACCGTCCGGGCCTGAGATAAGAAATGGCTCCATACACAGATATGTATGAAGCCATCGGTTATCACTCGGCTGCCGCGGTTTTCGGATATACGGAGACCTGTTTCTTGTCTCTGCCCTTCCTCTCGAACCGGACGATTCCGTCTACCTTGGCAAACAGTGTGTCGTCGCCGCCGCGGCCCACATTGATACCCGGATGGATCTTGGTCCCGCGCTGCCTGTAAAGAATGTTGCCGGCCAGGACAAACTGTCCGTCGGCCCTTTTCGCGCCCAGGCGCTTGGACTCGGAATCCCTGCCGTTCTTCGTTGATCCGACGCCCTTTTTATGTGCGAACAGCTGAAGATTCATTTGAAACATGTATCACACCTCCTTAAATCGAATGTTGATATATGGTTCCCCGTATTCCTCCGCGATATTCGTCAGTCCGAATACCAGCGAATTCATAAGGAGCCTTGATCCGGAACTGATCCGGCCCGTAAACCGGAAACGGAATTTCCCGTCCGCTTCCTCCGCCGTATAACGGTCATTCGTGAACCGTTCCACGGAATTGACCATATTAAGCGTCAGAGCGGAAACGGCCGCGCAAACGAGATCCTGTTTCTCCTGCGGACGGTCCGCGCTGCCCGCATGGCCGCTTAGGGAAATCCCTCTGTAAATATGTCTGGCATCCACCAGTACGGTCACGCGCGTCATGACTCAGGCGTTGATCTTATCGATCCGGACCTGCGTATATAGCTGCCTGTGGCCGTTCTTCTTGTGATAGCCCGTTTTTCTCTTGAACTTGTAGACAATCACTTTTTTCGCCTTGCCCTGCTTCTCTACGGTAGCGGTAACGCTCGCGCCCTCGACAGTCGGGCAGCCGACCTTCAATTCGCTGTCGCTCACGGCCAGAACCTGATCAAATGTCACTTCCGCGCCGTCTTCCGCTTCCAGCTTTTCGATCCTAATGACATCGCCTTCGGATACCTTATACTGCTTCCCTCCGGTAGCAATAATCGCGTACATATATGGCACCTCCTCTTATCATTACTCGCCAAATTCGGTGTCCGGCCGGCGAGGCGGCCGAAACTTTGATACCTTATTGTGCGGCACATGATAGATAGTAACATCCGCGCGGGGAATTGTCAACCTGTATCTCAAAAATGCCCGAAATTCCCCGAAACCGCAGTAACCGTTCAGACAGCGCATCTTCTTGCGCGGCCGCCGGTCGCGCAAGTTACAAAACGCTTTCGCGAACCTGCTCATGCAGCGGCCTGCGGACTTTCTTTCTGGTGATTTCCGCCAGACCGAGACGGGTCATGTCGACCACCGCGGTCTTTATGGGGTCTTCGGCACAGTACTCCGTCAGGCGTTCCATCAGTTCCGCCTTGTCCTCTTCCCGCTCCATATTGATGAAATCAATCAGGATGATGCCGGAGAGATTGCGCAGGCGGATCTGGCGGGCGGCTTCTTTGGCCGCTTCCAGATTGATTGCGCGAATCGTTTCCCGCATGATTTTTTTGCCGGAATATTTCCCCGTATTGACATCAATGACCGTCATTGCTTCCGTCGGCTCAATGACCAGGTACCCGCCGGATTTCAGCCAGACTTTTTTCTGCAGGGCCTCATGGATGTTCTTTTCGATGGAATAGAGTTTCGGCAGGGAAACGAGAGGATCCTCGTAAAGCCGCAGCCGTATCCGGCCGCTCAGCCCTTCCGTATCCAGGTAAGTCTGAAGCGAATCGAAGATCTCCCTGTCGTCTGTCAGGATCTCCTCCATCGCCGCGCTGTACGTGTCGCGAAGTCTGGCCGCGTAAGCGGGAATATCGGAATAAAGAAGCGAATAGCAGGTGCGGAAGCGGCCCGCCTCCGTCACCCGGTGATACTGTTTTTTCAGCCGTTCCAGTTCCGCGAGGATGATCGCCGGCTCCGCTTCCCGGGCGTTGGTCCGGACGATCAGGCCGAAAGACGGTTCCATATAAGGTTTTATTTGCTCCGCCATCTGCCGTTTCCACGCCCCGTCCTTGATTTTCCCGGAAAAACTCAAGCGGTTCCTGCCGACCGTCAGGACGCAGAACCGGCCCGTGAACGTCAGACAGCTTGTCAGCACGGGGGCTTTTGATTTCACCGCGGCCCGCGCCACCTGCACGATAATTTCATCTCCCGGCCGCAGGCGGCACGCGGGGGGATCGCTCCTTTTTGCCGTCCGATCCGTACTTTCGTTCGCGGAGTCCGCATCCCTTCCGGCCGTCCGTTCCGTACTTTCGTCCGTGAGATCTTTGTCCCCTCCGGTTGTCCGGTTCATACGTTCGTTCGCGGAGTCATTTTCGCTCCTTCCGGCCGTTCGTTTCGCACTTTCGTCCGCGGAGTCCGCATCCCTTCCAGCCGTTCGTTCCGTGCTTTTGTCCTCAAAACCCGCATCCCTTCCGGCCATCCGGTTCATACCTTCGCCCGCGGAGTCCGCGTCCCTTCCGGCCGTCCGGCCCAAACTTTCCTCCGCAGGGTTCCGCTCTTTTCCAGACGTATTTTTCTCTGCCGTCCCACTCGCGAACAGATGAACCGGGTTCTCATCCAGACTGTAATAGCCGGTCAGTCCCCGCTTCAGTTCCACGAAGGCCGCGTTGATATTTTTGACGACATCCTTTACTTTTCCGATATAGATGTCGCCCAGAATCGAATCTTCGGCATCCTCAAATTCCAGCTGAACGGCTTTATTGTCGTTCATCAGGGCCGTGAGGATCCGCCCGGAAATCCGGGTTATAATCAGCCTGTTCAATCTCTTCTCCTAACTCTTCCAGAGGCACCGGAACGATCTTTCCGTCCGCGTCGCGGACGGCGTAGATTTCTTCCCGCTCTGCCTGAAAGGCGAACGGGTCCGGTTCCCATCCGGCATATCGGTAAAAGGCGTCCATGACCAGTTCCGGCTTTACATTGTCCGCGCTTCCGGCGGAAACCCGCATAAAAACCGCGTCCGCGCAAGGCCGACCGTCCGCCGTCCTGCAGCCGTCTGCCGTTATAAAATCCGAATAAAACACGGGCCAGCCGTGCTCCTCCGCCAAAGAGCGGGAAGAATCCCCCGCCCCGCTTTCCGCTTTCTCCCCGTTTCCGGGAACGGAAACAGCCGCGGACGGCGCCGGCATTTCCACCGGTTTCGCCGCTCTCTCGTCCCCCGCCGCAAATGAGGAGGCTGGAAAGGCGGATGCAGAAGCGGTACGGTCGGAAGCATCTCCCGTGACAGCTGCACGCGGCAGTACGCGCGCCCGCTGAAGCCGCCAAATAA
>CAZPGD010000134.1:0-5186 GCA_964585865.1 uncultured Hungatella sp.
CGCGTCATTCGGTTACAGGGGAGGGCCGTCCGCGGGTGCGCCGCGCCTCCGCTCAGTGAGTCGAGGCGGCCACCTCCGCTCTGTGCGGCACAACTCCCCGCCTCCGCTCCGTGCGGCAAAGCGACCACTTCCGCTCTGTGCGGCAAAACTCCCCGCCTCTGCTCTGTGCGGCACAACTCCCGCCTCCGCTCTGTGCGGCAAAGCGCCCCGCCTCCGCTCCGTGCGGCAAAGCAGCCGCCTCCGCTCTGTGCGGCAAAACGCCGCGCCTCCGCTCAGTGCAGCGAAGCGGCCGCCTCCCGCACCATGGCCATAACGCTCTCCGGGGTCTCGTCGCCGACGGCGATGGCCTGCGCTCCCTGCCCGTAAACCGTATAAACGGCGGCGTCACACGCGTTGTCGAACCAGGGCGCCAGCGTGGAAGCGGAATTGATCACTTCCATCGCCTCCAGGTGCGCCGGAAGCCCGTTCGTCTCATCCACGGCGCCGTCCACGCTGGAAAGATCCCCGGCCTCGGTAGTCAGGGCGGCCCCGCCTTTCTCGCTGACCAGCCATTTTAAAAACTTGCGGCATTCCTCCGGATACGCCGTCCTGTTGCTGATCATGAAGCCTTCGGGCGCCCCCGTCAGCGCCAGGGGATCGCCTTTTCCGTCCTCAAACGCCGGGAAGTTGAAGAATCCGTAAGTAAAATCTTCCGGCAGGGATTGCTCCAAAAGCGTAATCTCCGCAAACTGCAGATACATGATGGGCGCTTCGCCCGTCGCGAAATAGGTATTTCTTGCCGTTTCATGGTCGATGGCCACACAGATGTCCCCCATGTAGGAAGTCAGCTGCTGCCATTTTTCCAGAACCTCCACGTAGGCCGGATCCGTAAACTCACCGGTCGCCGCGTCATAATCTTTCGCCAGGGTCTCCGGGTCCAACATTCTCTGGTTCATGGTGCCCAGATAATGAAGGACCGCCCAGTTATCCATCAGACCTTCCACAACGGGCGTCTCGTAGCCGGCCGCCTGCAGAGCATCCAGAACCGCAATGAACTCGTCCCATGTGGCCGGAACCTCCAGATTATTCTCCTCAAAAATTTTCTTGTTGTAGAAAAACACCTTGCCGTCCTGGGACCAGGGAACCGCGTAAACCTCGCCGTCAAAGGTGAAGCCGTCGACGCTGGCCTGCGCGATCTTGCCCGCCCATTCCGGGTCCTCCGCGTACAGGTCCGACAGTCCGGACACATTGCCGGACGCGATCATCTCCTGCGCGAATGTCCCCGACCAGGAGGAAAAGATATCCGGCACCTCGTCCGTGCTGACGACCATGCGGATCTTTTCCTTATACTCGTCGTTGAGAATGCTGTCCATCTGAATCGTCACGTTTGGATTCTCGTCCATGTACTCCCGGATCAGATTCTGAAACATCGAGTTCTTGGGATCGTTGGGCCAGCGGTGGAAGAAACGGATCACCGCCTGCTCCCCTTCCGGCCCGGCCGCTTCCGGGGCCGCCGTCTCCGCGCCGCCGTCGTTTGCTGCCGCGGCCGTCGTGTCCGCCGTCCCGCTTTCCGGGGCCGCCGTGTCTTTTTTTGTTCCGCTTCCTCCGCCCGAACAGGCGGAAAGGGCTGCCGCGGCCATGGCCGCCGCCAGAAAGAGCGCCGTTGTTTTCCTGATTTTCATTTTCATATCCTCCTTTTTCTTTCGGGGACCGCTCCGGGTCCCGTATTAATGATACCGGGGGGCAAATGATGCCGGAAGGATTGTTCCGTGCTTCGCACTCTCACAATCCTTCCCGTCATTCGGAATCCGTGGGGCCCCTTCCCCACTTCTTCCTCATGTCGGGGCGGGTCATAAAGTCCTTCATCCACCGACATGTGAACATGCCGGTGGATTCTGACTTTCGACCCTGGCATCATTTAGTACTCCATTCTCCACATATAACGGCGGACGCCCAGATCGTGGCCGCGCTCATAGGCCAGCGCGTCGGCCAGGGAACGCAGCACCGCGCCCGCGGCCAGCGGGGCGAAATATTCCCTCACTTCCTCATCGATACCGGTCATGTCAAAATCCTCACAGTCAATCAGCATGATCGTGTCGCAGAATTTCCTGCAGAAATTATACGCCCTCTCATCCAGCGGCCTGGTCGCGCCCAGCCCCTTCACGATAACGAAAGGAACGTCGTAATCCGTGATCTCGAACGGTCCGTGGAAGTATTCTCCGGAATGGATGCAGCCGGAATGGATCCACTGCATTTCCATCAGCAGGCAGATGGCAAAGGAGTACGCCTCCCCGTAGCAGGCGCCGCTGCCCATGGTATAGATCCATTTTTCCCGCTTGTACTTCCTGCCCCAGGCCGCGACCGTATCCGCGTACCGGGCCTTCGCGCGCTCGATCATGCCGTCGATATTCTCTACGGACGCGATGCCCTTCTCATATCTGCCGCAGGGAGCCACCGCGTTGAGAATGCGGAAAATCAGGGAATACAGAACCGCCTTATTCAGATCGCTGGCGTCCGCGTCCTTGCCCCAGTCATAATGAAGCGGGTACTCCGCGGCCCGCCACAGGGGCGAATCCTCCAGATTGGACAGCGCGATGGTCAGGGCGCCTTTTTCCCTCGATACTTTCGTTGCCTCCACGGTCTCCGGAGTGTTGCCGGAATGGGAGCAGGTAATCACGACGGAATCCGGTCCCAGCGCCTTCGGCGCCCTGTGTACGAACTCGTTGGAAGTATAGATAGAGGCGGGAATGTCGATTTCCCGGTCAAATATATACTGTGCCGGCATCATAAACGCCTGCGAGCCGCCGCAGGCCACAAAATAGAAATGATTGATCCGTCTCGCGGCCGCGGCCTCCACCGCCCTGCCGATCTGTTCAATGTGCTCCTGTTTCATAATGATCCTCCATTCGCTTGTGTGATATAATATATCGTCATATAATGTTATATAACATACTATCATAATAACGAAAAGAACCGAGTATGTCAATCCTTTTTTGAACAAAATTTTGAGAGTCCGGCGGCGCCGGAGCACGAGGGCAATGAAAGGGGAAATACATCCGGCTTTTTGAACAAAATCCTGAGAACCTAGCGGCGCCGGAGCACGAATGCAGTGAAAAGAGAAACATGTCCGCCTTTTTTGAATAAAATCCTGAGAGCCCGATGGCACCGGAGCGCAAAGGCAATGAAAGGGGAAGCTTGTCCGGCTTTTTTGAACAAAATCCTGAGAGCCCGGCGGCGCCGGAGCATAAGGGCAATGAAAGGGGAAATACGTCCGGCTTTTTGAATAAAATCCTGAGAACCCGGCGGCACCGGAGCATGAGAGTGGCGCGGGGGGATATACGTCCGTCTTTTTTCGAATAAAACTTTGAAAACATTCGAACAGCTGCGGAAAAGGGGATGCCGCAAGGCACCCCCCTCCTGTCACGGATCCCATATCCGTATCACGCCGTTAAAGCGCCGTTACCGCACCAGCAGCGATTCCCCGGTCATCTCCTTCGGCTTCTCTCTGCCCATCAGATCGATCAGCGTCGGCACGATGTCCGCCAGCTTGCCGCCCTCGCGCAGCTTAAAGGACGGGTCGGCGTTCACCAGAATGAACGGCACCGGGTTCGTCGTGTGGGCCGTAAACGGCTCGCCCGTCTCATAATCGATCAGCTGCTCCGCGTTGCCGTGATCGGCGCAGATAAACATCACGCCGTCCGCTTCCCGTACCGCCTCCACCGCGCGGCCCACGCAGGCGTCCACGGTCTCGATGGCCTTGATCGCCGCCGCCTCCACGCCGGTATGGCCGACCATATCCGGGTTGGCAAAATTAATGATAATCACATCGTACTTCCCGGAGCGGATGCACTCGACCAGCTTATCGCAGACCGCCGGGGCGCTCATCTCCGGCTTCAGATCATAGGTAGGCACTTCCTTCGGCGAGGGAATCAGAAAACGGTCCTCGCCCTCGTTCGGCTCCTCCACGCCGCCGTTAAAGAAAAACGTAACGTGCGCGTATTTCTCCGTCTCGGCGATCCGGGCCTGGGTCATATGGTTGGCCGCCAGCCACTCGCCAAACGTATTGGTCACGGTCTCCTTCTTGAACGCGACCAGCTTGTTCGCAATCGTCTCGTCATAATCGGTGAAGCAGACGTAGACCAGGTTCTTCATTCGCGGCCCGCGTTCAAACCCCGTAAATTCCTCGTCGCAGAAAGCCCTGGTGATCTCGCGGGCGCGGTCCGGACGGAAATTATAGAAAATGACGGAGTCGCCGTCCTGCACGGTCGCCACCGGCCGGCCGTTTTCCGTCACGACGATCGGCTCCACGAACTCGTCGAACTTTCCGGCGTCATAGGAAGCCTGGATCCCGGCCGCCGCGCTGTCCGCCGGGGTCCCCTCCCCCATCACCAGCGCGTGATAGGCGCGCTCCACACGGTCCCAGCGCTTGTCGCGGTCCATCGCGTAATAGCGGCCCTGGACCGTCGCGACCCTGCCCACGCCGATTTCCTTCATTTTTTGTTCCAGTTCCTCCACATACTCCTTGCCGGAAGACGGGGGCGTATCGCGGCCGTCAAGGAAGCAGTGCACGTAAACCTTCTCCAGCCCGTGGCGTTTCGCCAGTTCCAGCAGGCCGTAAATGTGGGTGTTGTGACTGTGGACGCCGCCGTCGGACACCAGTCCCCACATATGCAGGGCGGAATGGTTCTTTTTGCAGTTTTCCACCGCCGTCAGAAATTCCGGCACCTCGAAGAAATCCCCGTCCTCGATGGACTTGCTGATCCGGGTCAGTTCCTGGTACACGATGCGCCCCGCGCCCATATTCAGGTGCCCGACCTCGGAATTGCCCATCTGCCCGTCCGGCAGACCCACATACAGGCCGCTGGCCTGCCCCTTCACAAAGGGGCACTGGCTCATCAGCTGATCCATGACCGGAGTCCTCGCCTCGCAGACCGCGTTGGCCTCGCACCTGTCGTTCAGACCGTAACCGTCCAGGATCATCAATACGGTTGGTTTTTTATTCATATCGTTCTCCTCTTATCTCCGTAAATTCACTCGCCTGTCAAGCAAAAACAGGCAGAACGGGGATCGCTCCCCGTCCTGTTTGCATAAAACCTCCGCGCTTTCTCCGGAACAATCCGGCATCACTTGATGATGCCAGGGTCAAAAGTCGGAATCCACGGCATGTTCACATGCCGGTGGATGAAAGACTTTACGACCCGCCCCGA
>CAZPGD010000135.1:0-5183 GCA_964585865.1 uncultured Hungatella sp.
AAACAGGTATCGCCTGTGGAGCGGTTACGGTTCGCGGACGCGACAGCTGTTTGCCGGTGCCTGACATGTGCAGGAACAGGTATCGTTTGCGGACATGGGAATTGTTGGCGGGAGCGGTTACGGTTCGCAGGAGCGGTTATAGCGGGAGGACGCGGGATGGCGGTAAATGATTCGATTCGGGAATACGCCGAGGCGCTGGACGCGGTCAGCAGGGAGCGGAGAAGGGATTTCCACCGCTACCCGGAAATGGCATGGTTCGAAATGCGGACGTCGGCGATTATCGCGAAAGTATTGACGGAACTGGGATATGAGGTCCTGACGGGGAAGGAAGTGTGCCGGGAAGGGGCCAGGGTCGGGCTGCCCACGGAGGAGCAGCTGCGCGAACACGCGGCGAAAGTTTTGGAGCAGGGCGCCCCGGAGGAATATCTGACCGCGGAAATGAAGGAAGGATATACGGGAGTGATCGGGATCCTGCGGTGCGGCGAAGGGCCGGTCGTGGCGCTGCGGTTCGATATCGACGCGCTGGGCCTTACCGAGGAGGAAACGGAGGCGCACAGGCCGTTTCGGGAAGGATTCGCTTCGCGGAATCCCGGCTGGATGCACGGCTGCGGTCATGACGGGCACGCGGCCATCGGGCTGGGGACCGCCGAGGTGCTGACGCGGCTGCGGGACCATTTGCACGGAACGGTGAAGCTGATTTTCCAGCCGGGAGAGGAAGGCGCGAAAGGCGCCCGGGCGATTGTGGCCAACGGCCATCTGGACGACGTGGACTATTTCGCGGGGACGCATATTGCGCCCAGCGGCGGACCGGACGACGGCGATGTGACGCCGGGCACGTGGGGATCGCTGGCCAGCAGCCGCTATGACGTGTATTTCTACGGGCAGACCGCGCACGCGGGCGGGTTCCCGGAGAACGGCAGGAGCGCGATTGTGGCGGCGGCGAACGCGGTTCTGAACCTGACGGCGATCCCGCGCCACAGTGAGGGGATTACCCGTGTGAATGTGGGGACGATCCGCGGCGGTACGGGACGCAACGTGATTCCGGAGCAGGCGATGATGCAGATCGAAGTCCGGGGCGGCACGACGAATATCCTCCGCTATATGGACGGGGAGGCCGTGCGGATCTGCCGGGCGGCCGCGGAAATGACCGGCTGCCGGTGCGAAATGGTTTCGCAGGGGACTTCGGAGTCACAGGAGAGCGATCTGGATTTTCTGGAATGGATCGGGGATATGATCGAAAAGGATCTGCCGCACCTGAAAGTGAGCAGCGTGCGCAACGCGCGGAACTGGGGCAGCGAGGATATTTCGCTGATGATGAACCGCGTCCAGGAGCACGGCGGAAAGGCGACGTATATGCGCTCCGTGACCGATATGGCCTCCGCCCAGCACACGTCGGCATTCGATTTTAATGAAAAGGTGCTGGCGGAAGGGATCGAGACGTTTGCGGTGATTGTGTACGAACTGCTGAAAGCGGATTAGGCGGCGCGGGGCGGCGGAAGGAGAAATAAACCGGGAACCGGTCACGAGGAAGAGAACCGCTCATGCGGAAGGAAACCGCTCACGCGGAAGGGAACAAAAAATCGCCGGAAACCGTACATTCCCGGCTCCCGGCGATGGAAACGTGGAGACGAAGGGATTCGAACCCTCGACCTCTCGGATGCGAACCGAACGCTCTCCCAGCTGAGCTACGCCCCCGCAACGTGTTCCATTATAGCATATCTCCGAAAAATTGCAACCGGTATTTTTATTATTTTCCGCGCTTGGGCTTGCAACGGGGCGGGAAACCCCTTATAATGGATTCAACAAGGAGGTATCGGTATGCTGGAAAAGATCGACTTATCAAAGAAGGCGGACAAGGAGACCTATAAGCAGGTCATGGAATCCGAGGGGGAGCGTTTGGGGATGCTGCAGCGGGAATGCAAGGCGGCGGGGATCCCGGTGATGATCGTTTTCGAGGGCATGGGCGCGGCCGGCAAGGGCGTGCAGATCAACCGGCTGATCCAGGCGCTGGATCCGAGAGGCTTTTCGGTCTACGCAACCAGTTCCGCGAATGAGGAGGCCAGGCTGCGTCCGTTTCTGTGGCAGTTCTGGACCCAGACGCCGGCGAAGGGCAGGATCGAAATCTTCGACTGCAGCTGGTACAGGAGCGTGACGGAGGATCGCTTCGACGGCGTTACGAAAGAGAAAGACGTGCCGCTTGCCTATCAGGACATTCTGTCCTTTGAGAAGCAGCTGACGGACGACGGGACCGTAATTATCAAGCTGTATCTGCATATTTCCAAGAAAGAGCAGAAAAAGCGTTTCCAGAAACTCGACGACGCCAAGGAGACGTCCTGGCGGGTGACGAAGCAGGACTGGAAGCGCAACAAGGAGTACGACGCGTATCTGAAAATGATCGAGGAAATGCTGGAGAATACGGAGACGGAATACGCCCCGTGGACCATCATTGAGGCGACGGACAAGGATTACGCCGCCATGAAGATCCGCACGACGGTGGCGGAGCGTCTTGCCTCCGAACTGGCCCGCCGCCAGAGTGGCGCGCAGGCGGCGGGGACGGCTGCAGAGGCTAAGCCGGCGGAGCGTTTCCAGAACGGCGTGCTGTCCGGCGTGGATCTGACCAAATCGCTGACCAGGGAAGAATACAAGAAGGAAATGGACGTTCTTCAGAAGAAGCTGGAAACCCTGCACAGCGAACTGTACCGCCTGCGGATCCCGGTGGTGCTGGGTTTCGAGGGATGGGACGCGGGAGGCAAGGGCGGGGCCATCAAGCGCCTGACCAGTCATCTCGATCCCAGAGGCTATCAGGTGAACCCCACTTCCGCGGCCAACGACATCGAGAAAGTCCATCATTATCTGTGGCGTTTCTGGAACAATATGCCCAAGGGCGGCCATATCGCCATTTTCGACCGCACCTGGTACGGGCGCGTGATGGTGGAGCGCATCGAGGGTTTCTGCACGGAAGCGGAATGGAAGCGCGCCTATCAGGAGATCAACGAGATGGAGGCCCATATGGCCAATTTCGGCGCCGTTGTGATCAAATTCTGGCTCCATATCGACAAGGACGAGCAGGAGCGGCGTTTTAAGGAGCGCATGGAGAATCCGGCCAAGCAGTGGAAGATCACCGACGAGGACTGGCGGAACCGGGAGAAATGGGATCTGTACGAGGCCGCCGTGGACGAGATGCTGGTCCGCACTTCCACCACCTACGCCCCGTGGGTCGTCGTGGAGGGCAACGACAAACTCTACGCGCGCGTAAAGGTGCTGAGGACCGTGGTGGACGCGCTGGAAAAGAAGATTGACGAGGTTTCCAAAAAAGAAAAAAAACAGAAATCGAAATCGTAACGAGGAGGGATAATCATGCAGGACGCGGTAAAGGAACTGAACATGCAGGTTCTCCATATCGGGCTGAACGCGAAGGACGGGGAGCAGGCGATGGAATGGGCGAAGGAGTTCGAGGAGAGTTTCGGGCTCCCGATCCGGGAAGGGAACAGTTCGATTTTTTCCGGCAATCTGGTGGAGATCATGAAGGGAAAAGGCAGAGGGGCGGTTGGCCATATCGCCATCGGCGTCAACAACTGCGAGAAGGCAATCGAGTATTTCGCCTCCCGCGGCGTTCACGCGATCCCGAAGACGATCAAGGAGAAGGACGGCCGGATCACGTTCGCGTATCTCGATAAGGAGATCGCCGGGTTCCTGGTCCATATCAATCTGACCGAATAGAATGAGTGTGGTGCTGATTGCGGGCGGCGGCGCGGCCGGTATGGCGGCTGCCGTCGCCGCCGCCGGAAACGGACACGAAGTCCATTTGTATGAGAAGAATGAGAAACCGGGGAAGAAGCTCTGCATTACCGGCAAGGGCCGCTGCAATGTGACGAACGCCTGCGAAAGGGAGTCATTTTTGCAGAACGTAGTGACGAATCCCCGGTTTTTATACAGCAGTTTTTCGGGATTTTCCAACCGGGACGTCATGGATCTTCTGGAAAGGAACGGCTGTCCGCTGAAAGTGGAGCGGGGGGAGCGCGTGTTCCCGGTATCGGATTGTTCCGCGGATGTGGTCGCGGCCCTGACGCGGCAGATGAAGGTACTCGGGGTCCGCGTGCACCTGCGCAGCCGGGTCGAGGGGATCCGCGAAGAGAACGGACGGTGCATGGGGATCCGGCTGGAGAACGGGGAGCGCGCGGGGGACGCGGTGATCGTGGCGACCGGCGGGCTGTCCTACCCTTCCACAGGGTCTACCGGGGACGGGTACCGGTTCGCGCGGGACTGCGGCCACACGGTTACGGAACTGTTTCCGGCGCTGGTGCCTTTCAATGTAAAGGAAGAGCAGGTCCGCGAACTGCAGGGGCTTTCGCTGCGCAATGTCGGGATCGCCGTCCGGGACGGGCAAAAGGAACTGTACCGGGATTTCGGCGAGATGATGTTCACGCATTTCGGCGTCAGCGGACCGGTGATCCTGAGCGCCAGCAGCTACGTGGGGGAGATTCTGAGGAAACGCCCTCTGACGCTGGACATCGATCTGAAGCCGGCGCTTGACGGGGAGCAGCTGGACGCGCGGCTTCTGAGGGATTTCGGCGAGTTTGCGAATAAGCAGTTTAAGAACAGTCTGGGGAAACTCTTCCCGGCCAAACTGATCCCGGTCATGATCGAGCGGAGCGGGATCCCGCCGGAGAAGCCGGTGCGGGAGATCACGAAGGCGGAGCGCGCGCGGCTGGCCGCGGCGACGAAGTGCCTGCGCTGGACGCTTACGGGGCTGCGCGGCTTCGGGGAGGCGGTTATCACCCGGGGCGGGGTCTCCGTGAAGGAGATTACACCCGCCACCATGGAGTCGAAGAAAGTGCGCGGCCTTTATTTCGCCGGCGAAGTCCTCGATCTCGACGGGGTAACGGGCGGCTTCAATCTGCAGATCGCCTGGTCGACCGGATGGGCGGCCGGGAGCCATGTTCCGCGGTGAGCGGCGCTTGGGCCGCGGGGACCGGATGCCGTGAGGTATGCGTGGACCGTGTTCCGCGGAGCGGTTGGCGGCCGGGGTGGATTTTGCGGATGCGGGGACGGCCGACCGCACCACCGGAAGTTGCCGTGGGGCTGCATTTTGCGGTGACGGGGGAGGCGGAACGGAAGAAGGAAATTTAATGATGCCAGGGTCGAAAGTCTGAATCCACGGCATGTTTACATGCCGGTGGATG
>CAZPGD010000136.1:0-3527 GCA_964585865.1 uncultured Hungatella sp.
TCCGCTAAAGGGAAGCGGTCCGGCAAACGACGGCGGCCAGTCAGCCGGCGGGAGCGGGAAAGAGGCCGGCAGCCGGCGTCGGACTGCCCGGCACCGCGAAAGGAAGCCGGATTTTGTGATCGTCACGCCCAGACAGGATTCCGGGGGCCCCATCGCCCTGCATACCCTGTGCAGGGAACTGTCGGAGTTGGGATACAAGGCGGAGGTTTACCACGCCCCGCGCTATGACTGCGCGGGCCACACGCTCCGGTACTGGCTGGATCTTCCGGTGTTTTTGCTGTACGACACGGCCTGTATGCTGATCGCCCGTTTCCTGCGGGTACCCGCCGTCCGGAATTCACCGAAGTTCAGTATGTACCTGTATGAGCCCGTTAAGGGCTGCCGCCGCCGTCTCTGGCCGCTGGCGGGGAAGAATACGGTCGTGGTTTACCCGGAGACTGTCTCCGGCAACCCTCTCCGCGCCCGGCACGTCGTGCGGTGGTTCCTTTTCCGTCACCCCTTCGGGGACCGCAGGGACGTATTCGGCAAAAATGATCTGTTCTATTGCTATCAGGACAGTTTCAATGACGCGTACTGGAACCCGGACTGCAGGACGCTGAAAGTCGCGTATTACAATCTGGATCTTTACAGGCAGACAAACTTCGGCGAGAGGAGCGGGAATTGCTATATTATCCGCAAGGGCAGGAACCGGCCGGATCTGCCCGCAAGACCGGACGGGATCGTAGTGGACGATCTGCCCGAGCGGGAAAAGGTGAAAGTCTTTAATACGTGTCAATACTGTTACAGCTACGATATGCACACGGCCTATCTGCAGATCGCCGCCTTATGCGGCTGTATCGCCGTCGCCGTGCCGGAACCGGGCCGTTCCAAAGAAGATTACGGCTCCGAATATACCGAACGTTACGGCGTGGCTTTCGGAACCGATGAAAAGGAGATCGAATTTGCCGTGTCCACGCGTCCGAAGGCATTGGAGAAATACCGGCGGATGAACCGGGACGCAAGAGAGACCGCGCTGCGTTTTGCGAAAGAATGCGAAGCGTATTTTTTCTCCCGCGAAAAAGGGACGGACGCTTCGCCGCGGAGGACGCGCCGGGAGTCTGGCGGGCACAGACGTTTGGCCGTGAACCGCAAGGGAGAATAATGGAACTGCCAGAGGAAAACAGCCGGGCGAAAGAAGCCGGGCTGAGGGGAAAGATCGTAAGGGGACTGTTCTGGAAAGTGATGGAGAACGGGGGCGCGCAGGGCCTTCAGTTCATCGTGTCGATCCTGCTTGCCAGACTGCTGACGCCCGAGGAGTACGGGCTGGTCGGCATCGTCATGATCTTTGTCGTCATTGCCAACGTGATCGTCCAGAACGGCTTCAGTACGGCGCTGGTCCGGAAAAAGGACTGCGACGAAACAGATTTCTCATCCGTATGCTATTTCAGTCTCGGCGTGGCCGTGGCAATGTACGCGGTGCTGTACGCGGCGGCTCCCGCCATCAGCGGATTTTACGGAATTGAACTGCTGGGACCGATCCTGCGGGTGCTGGGACTGGTACTGTTCCCGGGCGCGGTCATCTCCGTTCAGACGGCCTACGTATCCAGAAAGATGGAATTCCGGAGCCTGTTTACGGCCACCATGGCCGCCGTCGCGGTTTCGGGCGCGGTCAGCATCTTTATGGCGTACCGGGGATGGGGCGCGTGGGCCATGGCGGGACAGCAGATCGCCTACTACGTGACGCTGATGCTGGGACTGTTTGTAACGGTCCGGTGGCGGCCGAGGCTTTTGTTTTCCATCGGCCGTATCCGCCGCATCCTGTCTTTCGGGGGCAATCTGCTGGCCGCGTCCCTGATTGACACGCTGTTTGGCAATCTGTACGGTTTGATTATCGGGAAAATCTATGATGAGGCGATTCTGGGGGCCTATAACCGGGGCGACCAGTTCCCGAGGCTGATTGTCAATAATCTGGGCGCGGCGGTGCAGGCGGTGCTGCTGCCCGCGTTTTCCTCGGTCCAGGAAGATATCGCGAAGATGAAGCGGATGGTGAGCCGGGCTATCCGTCTCAGTTCTTTCCTGGTGCTTCCCATGCTGTACGGTCTTTTCGCCGTGGCGGATACGATGGTGGAGGCGCTTCTGGGCCCGCGGTGGCTGATATGCGTGCCCTATCTGCGGATCATGTGCGTCGCGTATTCGTTCTGGCCCATCCATATCACGAATCTTCAGGCCATTAACGCCGTGGGACGGAGCGATATCTATCTGCGGCTGGAAATTATCAAGAAAGCCGTCAGTATTCTGGGACTGGCCGTCGGCGTTTTCTGCAGCCCCGTCGGGATGGTATCGATTAAGGCGGCCGTGGATTTTATCTGCGTGTTTATCAATGCCTGGCCGAACCGGAAACTGCTGGGCTACCGTATCACGGAGCAGTGGCGCGACATCCTGCCGTCCCTTCTTTTGTCGCTGTGTATGTGCGCCGCGGTCTATGGTCTGCGGTTTGTGCTTCCGGGCGGACCGTGGTTTAAACTGGTCGTCCAGACCGTGTGCGGGATCCTGATATATGCGGGACTGGCGGCGCTTTTCCGCGTGGAAGGCTTCGTTTACCTGCTGGGCGTTATCCGCGAGTTCATGGCGCCCGCGGCCGAAAGCGGAAAAGGATCCGCGAAAAGGATTCGCGAAAAGGAAGCGTCCGGAATAAACGGGAAAGAAAACATCGGGAAAGGGAAGCATCTGTGAACGGGAAAGGGAAGCATCTGTGAACGGAAAGGGGGAGCGTCTGTGAAAGGGCGTCTGCCAGAGCTTCTGGTCCCTACGCCGGTTCAGTATCTCGGAACCTGCGAAAGCGGGCAGGAACTCTATATGAAACGTGAGGATCTTCTGGGATTTTCTTTCGGGGGGAACAAATGCCGCATCGGCCTTTCCTTTTTGAAGGACATGGAAGCAAAGGGCGGGGATTATCTGGTTTCCTACGGGAAACGGCAGTCCAACCTGAACCGCGTGCTGGCGGCCATGTGCCAGAGTCTGGGAATCCCCAGTCTGATTATATCGCCGGAAGCGGGAGAACCCGCCGGAGAAGAGACATTTAACAGGACTCTTGTCCGGATGGCGGGGAGTCGTTATGTTTTTTGCGAAAAGGAGCGGGTGGCGGAGACCGTGGGCCGTGTGCTGGACGGACTGCGGGCGGAAGGGTACCGTCCCTACTATATCTACGGCGACCGGTACGGGCACGGCAATGAGGCCGCGGCCCGGGAAGCCTACCGCGCGGTCTATGGCGAGATCCGCCGCTGGGAAGAACGACAGGGCGTCCGCTTCGATTATATTTTTCTGGCCAGCGCCACGGGCATGACCCAGGGCGGTCTGCTGGCGGGCCGGAATGAGGCAAACGGCACGGAGGAGATTATCGGAATTTCCGTGGCACGCGGCAGGGAAGCCGGGGAAGCGGGAGTCAGGCGGTACGCGGGTGACGAGAGGATCCCCGTGTGTTTCGTTACCGATTTTACCTGCGGCGGATACGGGAAATATGACGGTGACACGGAAGCGGCCATCCGGGA
>CAZPGD010000136.1:3537-5165 GCA_964585865.1 uncultured Hungatella sp.
GGAGCGGTACGGGATCCCGTTAGACCCCGTTTACACCGGAAAGGCGTGGGCAGGCATGAGGAAATGGCTGACTGCCAACGGCCGTTCCGGTGAGAAGGTCCTTTTTATCCATACCGGCGGTATGCCGCTGTATTTTGATTATCTCAGACGCGAAGTTTAATTGTTCAGTACCAGACCGTAGGCCGCGACCGCGTCCAGATCGGTCGGATCCCAGGTCTGCCGCTGGGAAATGTAGTATTCTACGCACGGTCTCTCGTACGGACCCGGAACGGAAGAGTTGTAAACCTGGATGGCCGTGCCGATCGGACAGTTATCATAGAGCCATTTCGCGTCCTTTGTGACGAAACGGATGCACCCCGAGGAGCTGAGGATCCCCATGAAGTTGTAGGTATCCGGCGTCAGGGAGTTCATATCCTGCGCGTTGTAAATATCGGAGTGCAGCAGGATACGCAGCCCGGAGCCGAGCCGGGTCAGGTACTGGCAGTACAGATTGTGGACCATGGCGTGCCAGCGGTATTTCTCCGGAGAATGGAACGTGCCGATGGGGGTGTCGGAACCCGTGGAGCAGAGGAAGCTCTTTAACGGGATAATAAAGCCGTTGCCGCCGTCCTGAACATAAACGGTCGCGCAGTTTGACGCTTTATTGATTTTGATCATATACGGGCCGCCCAGTCCGATGAGAGGCTCCAGATCGGATACCATCTTGCCGCTCTCGTCGAAATAATACTTGTAGCCGTCGAGATACTGCCAGCCGGTCACTGCCTGGTTGTTGACGAAATAGTAGCGGTCATTGCCGTACCAGCCCCAGCCGGTATAGGGATCGCCCGTGCCGTGCACATAGGTGGGCAGTCCGCCGCCGAAGCGGATGCCGTCATAACCGGCGGCGCAGACCACCTGTCTGGCCGTGCCGTTCGTATCGTAAGCACCCTTTTCGGTCATGGAGAGGGACAGAGCCGTGATATGCGCGCCGGTGCCCATGGTGCCGTTGGTGTGGCCGTTATAGGACCATCCGCATTTGGTACCGTCGGACAGGGTCGCGGAGTAACTGATGTCATAATAATCATTGACTACGCCTGCCAGCCGGATCTGAACCGCCTCTACCAGAGCGCCGGACGGAGTGGAAGCATGGGCACCCTGTATGGCCCAGGCGGACCAGCCGCCCGCCGATGAATAAACGCGGTACAGGATGTCACCGGGCAGGCCCACGCTGAAAAGGCTCATGGCCATAAAGCCCTGCGGAGTATCAATGTTTTCTGTGACTCCGGAGGAAACGCGAATCGCGTCGGCCCACACCGGATCCGGTTTCAGCAGGGTCATGGTCAGATAATGTTCCTGGATTTTCTGCGCTACGTCCGCGGGCATACCGTTCGCGTACGCCTGCCTCATGGCGGAATTGGCCGCGCCCGCCTGGGGCTGTTCCGGAACATTTCCGGCACTCTGTCCGCCCGGTCCCGCGGTTCCGGGGCCGGCAGGTCCTGCCGCCTGCTGACCGTCTGCCGCGGGGGTTGTGCCGGGTCCCGCCGGCTGTGTTCCCGGACCCTGCGGCGCGGCCGGCTCTCCCTCCGCGGGCGCTTCGGCCCCTTCCGTTTCCTCCGCGGAAGTCTCTGCCTGCAATACATCGCCGGGTC
>CAZPGD010000137.1:0-1854 GCA_964585865.1 uncultured Hungatella sp.
CTCCCAGCCTTTCCGTGGAGATCCGCCGCCGTCAGCGCGCAGCCGAGCGCCGCGAGATACTGGGCGTGTCCCGGGCACGTCACGGGTTTCCCCAGGATCTCCCGGGCGAACCCTTCCATCCCGGGGACCCGCGCCAGCCCGCCGGTCAGCAGGATTTCCTCACATCCCGCCTTTTCCGCAAGCGGTTTCGCCTGTACAAGGATCTGTTCCAGCACCGCGTGAACGATTTCCATCGGCTCCGCGCCTTCCGCGATCCGCTCCACGATCTCGCTCTGCGCAAAGACCGCGCACACCGAGGACAGGCGGAGCGCGGACCGGCCCGCTCCCCTTAAGTCAACCGCTTCAAGCGGCAGGCCCAGCAGGCCCAGCACGTTCCCCAAAAACAGCCCGCTCCCCGCAGCGCATTTCTCATTGACAAAGAATTTCTCGATTTTCCCGTTCCTCTGGCAGACCAGCTTCGTGTCCTGTCCCCCGATATCCAGGACCGCGTAACTGTCCGGAACCAGACAGGCGGCCCCTTTTGCCAGCGCGGTAAGTTCCGAAATGTTCCTCCCGCTCCCCGCGTTTTTCCGGCCGTACCCGCAGGCCGCCGCCGGGCAGTCCCCGTACCGCTCCCTCAGCCGGGCCCGTTTCTCCGCGAAGTGTTCCTTTTGCAGGACAGGGGTACGCTCGCAGAAAAATTCCATGTTTTCCGCTTTATTGCTTCCCGTGATATCCGCCACGCAATACTTGGTATAGGTGGAGCCGATATCGATCCCCACCGCCTTCACAGAAGCTCCCGCAGCACTTCCAGCTGCCGGCCGGCGCGCCCTAGGTCCGCGAATCCCCGGTCGACCATGTCGATCTCCAGTTCCGCCTGCGGGACGGGGACATCCTTTGCCGATACGAAATCACATTTGCAACTCTTGTTATGCAGGGTAACGGCGGCCGCGGCCCCTGATTTTTCCACGCAGTCCTTAAGCCTTGCCGTTTTCGTCTCCTGCTTCAGGTTCAGAAAGGTATAATTATAAGCGGAGAACAGCTGCTCCTCCGCCGTTTCCCCGGCATAGTCCAGGCTCCACCAGGTAATGTAATTCGAACCGCAGATCCGAAAACCCTCCAGCAGTTCCGAAGGGTAGCGGTCCTTATGGTACCACAGCGGGTACCCCAGCCAGAACAGCCCGGGCCTTGTCCGGTCCGCGTCGGGCAACCCCCCCAGTTCTTCCGCCATCAGCCCGTACAGTTCCGCCGTTTCCGGCCTGCAGCGGGACGTGATGAGGTGGGAAATCCCGTCAAAAAGCAGGGTCGGTTCCATGTCCTTTTCCGGGAGCAGGTCCGTAACCTTCTTCCATGCCCGCACACTGTCCCGGCTGTTTTCAATCAGCCGTTCCAGCCGCTCCCCGTCCAGCCGGTTCCCGCTTAGCGCTTCCATCTGCGCGGTGAACGCCCGGTGCTGGGCCGTCACATAGGCGAATGCCTGCTCCCTGTCCGTCTCTTCCCCCGGATAATCCAGCACGATCAGGGGGACCCGGTACCGCCGCGCGAGGATGTTCCACCATGCCGGGAGGGTATTGCACTGGTTATTCGTCGCGACCAGCACGTCCGGTTCCGGCGGCAGCCCGCGCGGGCCGCTCCCCGTAAGCAGGCTCCCCTCGATACAGCAGGAGTAGGAGCAGCAGTCCGGGCAGAGGAACCGTCTTTCGCTTTCCTCCAAAAGGGGCTGTTCTTTCCCGCTCGCCGCGATCACCGCCGCGTAGCTTTCCGGATAAATATAGGAAATTCCCAGCGCCTCAAGGATTTCCACGGGGGTAAAGGCCGTCACCCAGGCCACCTTGCGGGACGGCCGCCTCCCTTTCGCGTATTTGGAAAAATCCT
>CAZPGD010000137.1:1954-5115 GCA_964585865.1 uncultured Hungatella sp.
GGCGCTTTACAGACTGTCCGCGAACGCCTCGATGGCGGCCTCCGGCCGTCTGCCGTCCGCGGAACCCGCCCGCGCCAGCTTCAGACAGGGGATCCCCATTTCCTGCAGCATCTGCCGGTAGACATAGAACAGATAATCATACGGTTCGCAATATTTCTGGGTGACAAAGAGGACCCCCTGCACGTTTTTCCTCCGGATCTCCTCCCGATCCTCCGCAAGGATTTCCGTAAAATCGTCCTGCGTCGGGGACAAACGGTTCCTCATCATGGACCTCGCGATGTTCCGGTACGGATCCCCTTCCGGGTTCACCGGCGGAGCGGAGAACAGCCGCTTCGATTCCGTCAGGTTGTCCCCGACGATCTTAAGCCCTGCCCCCTCCATCGTCCGCACAAGACCGGTATCGCAGAGAAGGGAGCCGACGAGGAAAACGCGCTTCCGGGGAGTGCCCGCATTTCCCGGCCTTGCGGCATTTCCCGGTTCCATGAAATCTCCCGGTTCCGCGGCACTTCCTGCCCTAATGCCATTTCCCGACTTCATGGCACTTCCCGGCCCCGTTCCATTCCCCGGTTCCGGGACGTTCCCCTTTCCTGCGGTATTTCCGGGCCCCGCCCTATTTCCCACTCTCTGCTCCCGTAACGGTTCCCGCAAGAGCGCGTGCAGCATTTCCAGATAGGACGCATAGGAAATATCCTGCTCTTCCAGTTCCGCATAAAGGCCCGCGAGCGCCCGGTTCCGCTCATTCACCAGGAGGATCCGCTCCCGGATCTCCGCCTCCGGGATGGCGGTCCCGTAATGCCGCTCGACCGCGTTTTTATAATCCCGGACCGTCCCGCTCAGCATCTCCTCCGCCGAACCGTCCCGCCTCGCGGGCACATGGAACCGGTAAACAAACTTCCCGCTCCCTTCCAGATAACTCCCCATCACCCGGCAGCTGTCGCAGGATCTCGGGAATACCGCGCCGTCCACCGCCGGGTCGTTTCGGACCTGTTCGATATAATCCGCGGCGTACCCGCAATAATGGGGGATCTTCCCCTCGCCCGGGTAGCCGGTAAAACGCACCGTGTCGCAGATCTGTTCCGGGATAAGACCGGAAAATGACAGAATACGCATATAAAGCCCAATCCTTTCTGTCTGTCCCTTACGCCAGCATTTTTTCGAGCCGGTCGACGATCGCGCCGACGTCTTTCAACTCCTGCACGGCCCTCATGTCGAACCGGGTCCCGAATTCGTCCTCCATCGCCGAAAGCAGCATGATGTGGGTCAGCGAGTCCCAGTCCGCGATGTCCGCGGCGGTGGTGCCGTCGCGGATCTCCATCGTTTCATCATCAAACACGTCCCGGAAAATACCTGTCAATTTCTCATAAATCTCGGTCCTGCTCATGGCCGCCGCTCCTTTGCCGTTATTTTTGGATTTGGATAACATGCTGTTTCTTCTCGTACCCTTCCGAAATGTCCAGTTCCCAGCGGGTATTCCCCTGCGCGTCCCCATCCGTTTCCGTAAACCCCTGCAGGGCGTAGAAATCCTTCACCATGGCGTTCTTCGCGGTGGGATAATAATGCCCGACAAGCTTTTTAAGGCCCCGCTCCCGCGCGGTCGCCGCCAGCTCGTCCATCATCGCATACTCCATGTCGCGCTTCAGGACCCGGCAGCTCATCAGCCAGAGGATGATGTCCAGCGCGTCCCCGCGCACCTCGGCGATCACCACCGACACCACCCCGTTGTCGCCGAAGCAGTCCGCCAGCTTCCCGTACAGCGTCACCGTGTCCGGGTCCGCCGCGGCCGCCTCGATCTCCTCCTGCGTGTAGCGCTTCGTCGTCAGGTTGAACTGGTTCGATTTGTTGGTCAGCTGCGCGATCCGGGACATGTACATGCCCTCAAACGGCCGGATCACCGCGGTCATTTTAAGCGAAAGCAGGTACTCCTCATAATTCACGAAGTTTGCCTGCAGTTCCGCCCGCTTCACGTTCTCCCTGTACATCTCGCTGCGTTTCAGATCGTCTTCCGAGAGATTTGTCACCTCGAAGAACCCGCTGCGGTCGATCACGTCGATATAGTGTTCCGCCTGCCCGATTTCCGGCGCCGGCACGCCCGGCACCTGCTGCCGGATGATCGCCCGTTCCGCCGGGTTGTCGTCCACGAACACGAAACTCTCCGGCAGCAGCGACAGTTCCTCCGCCATCTGCACCAGGTTCACGCTCTTCGGCTCCCAGTTCGCCTTGATAAGGACGAAATCATCCGGCCCCAGCACATTGCCCGGGCGCTTGAGCCCCGCGATGGCGTTCTCATGCTCATTCTTGGAGACCACGTTCAGCAGGACGCCCAGCTTCCGGTGCGCCTTCAGGTACTGCTGGAACTCGGCATAGACCTGCCCCATGCTCGTCTCCGGCCCGACCGCCAGGTTCTCCGCCCCGTCGTCCCCGACGATCCCGCCCCAGAGCGTATTGTCCAGATCAAGCGCGAACGCCTTCTTGTTCTTCCCGAACAGCGACTTGATGATGTTCGACACGCTGAACGCCAGGCGCGGAACCGCGTCCATGCAGCAGCAGTATTTGTACATGTGCCAGTAGAACGGGTCCGACCATTTCTCAAGACCGTAATCCGCCGCGAGGTAGTTGATGTCGTTAATATAGAATCCTTCATGGGTCTGCGCGTACTCATAGAACTTCATGTTCAGCCGCGTGATGAAATTCGTCCGTCCGTGGATATCCGCCGCGTCCCGGTTCCCCAGCAGGCGGTAGAACGGGTACTCGAAATTGTTCTGGATAACGGGACAACGGTACGTCTCCCGCAGCTTCTCCCACATCGAAGTGAAATGCGTGAGCGTCTGTTCCAGCATGGCGTCGATTTCTTCCGGCGTGCTGTCCGGCTCCGGCCAGGAAAGCACGTTCCGGTTCGACGTGTGGATGTAGATGACGTCCGGCTCCAGGGCAGCCAGCTCCGGGTTCCCGAACATCGCGTCCTGCCAGTACTGCGCATACTCCGACTCGAAAAATACGGGGCGGATCCCCTGATCCAGAAGGAACAGTTCGAGCATGTCCCGGATATCATGTGTGGTCGAGCCGCCCAGTATCGCGATGTGTTTCTCTAAAAGATCCGGCGTTCCCAGAAGTTCCCGCTTCAACGCTTTCCGCTTGCGCAGAAGGAGCTGGGAATCGAACGG
>CAZPGD010000138.1:0-5107 GCA_964585865.1 uncultured Hungatella sp.
ACGGCCATTGTCTTAAGTCTGCGGTCGGTCTTTACGTTCATGCCGGGACTTCTGATGAGTTTCAGCAGCCTCATTGACCGCACCCACCACCGCAATTTCGTTCCCAAAATCACTTTCTGGGGCAAAATGGTGGTAAAACTCCGCTTTGTTCTGCCGCCGATTTTTGTGCTGGCGCTGATCGGAGGCTTTATTCTTTCCAATAAATGCCCCTACGCTTACGGGCAGACGGGCCTTTCCACCTTTACCAAAAATGAGAGCCAGATTGCGCAGGAGAAAGTAGACGGGACATTCGGCGCGCAGAATACGCTGGCCATGCTGGTGAAGGCCGGGGATTATGAAAAGGAGGGCCGTCTCCTGCGCGATCTGGAGGCAATGCCGGAAGTGGAGTCGGTTCTGGGGCTGGCCAATGTGGAAGCGAAGGACGGCTATGTTCTCACGGATCGGCTGACGCCGCGGCAGTTTGCCGAGCTTGCGGATCTGGACATCGAGGTGGCGAGGCTCCTTTACTCCGCTTACGCGGTGAACCGCTCGTCTTACGGACAGCTGGTGTCCGGCGTGGACAGCTACGGCGTTCCGCTGCTGGATATGTTTCTTTTCGTCCATGATCAGATGGAGGAAGGGTATGTCACGCTGGACGGGGAAATGACGGACGAGATCAACGATCTCTACGTGCAGCTTTCGGACGCCCAGCTGCAGCTGAAAGGAACGAATTACAGCCGGCTTGTTCTCCAGCTGGCACTGCCGGAGGAGAGCGAGGAGACGTTCGCGTTTCTGGACACCCTGCACCAGACGGCGGCGCGGTATTACGACGATTATCTGCTGGTGGGCAATTCTACCAGCGACTACGACCTTTCGTCTTCGTTTGTCAATGATAACCTGCTGATCAGCATCCTGACCATTGTGTTCGTCGTCGTGGTGCTGATGTTCACCTTCCAGTCCGCGGGGCTTCCGATCCTGCTGATCCTTGTTATCCAAGGCAGCGTCTGGATCAATTTCTCGTTCCCGTACCTGATGAATGAGAAACTGTTCTTCTTAAGTTACCTGGTGGTCAGCGCCATTCAGATGGGCGCGAATATCGATTACGCGATTGTCATTGCCACGCGCTACACGGATTTAAAGAAGGTTATGCCGCTGAAAGAGGCGGCGGTTGAGGCGCTGAACGAGGCGTTTCCTACCATCGTTACGTCCGGCACCATTTTGGCGTCCGCGGGGGTGCTGATCGGATTTCTGTCCTCCAGCCCGGCGATCTCCTCCATCGGCATCTGCCTGGGCCGGGGAACGATCATTTCCATTTTCCTGGTCATGGCCGTGCTGCCCCAGATCCTGATCCTGGGAGACACGATCATTGAAAAGACCGCCTTTACGCTGAAAAGCCGCCTGCCCAGCTATTCCGTGAACGGCACGATGCGTCTGGAAGGCCATGTCCGCGGTTATATTTCCGGCATGGTGGACGGCGATTTTAACGGGGTTGTCCGCGGCTCCATCAACGCTTCCGTAACGTCCGGCCCGCCGAAGCGGGTGGAAGCAGCCGGTTTGCCGCAGTCAGAAGAGTTCGGTGCGCCGGAGCGGACGGAAGCGGCCGGTGCGCGGCAGGCAGAAGGATCCGGTGCGGCGGAGCGGACGCAAGCGACCGGTTTACCGCGGGAAGACGGAAATTTGCCGCTGCGGACCGGGGAATTTCGGAATAATCCGGATGGGAAGGAGGGGGACGGGAAATGAGAACACGACTGCGTAAGGCCGGTGCGGTCCTGTTGTCGCTGCTGCTTGCGGCGGGGACGTGCGCCTCTGAAACGCTGGCGGCGGCAGGCGCTCCGGCGGCGGACACCGTGGAAATCTCCACGGTGGAAGATCTTCTTTCTTTCTCGGAGCACTGTACTCTGGATACCTGGTCGCGGGGGAAAACCTTTGTGCTCACCGCGGATCTGGATCTGGCCGGCCGGAATTTCTCTCCGGTCCCCACGTTCGGCGGCACGTTTCTGGGAGAGGGACATACGATTTCCGGTGTGTCCGTAACAGACGCCGGTTCGAACATGGGATTTTTCCGCTTTGTCCAGAAAGACGCGGTGATCCGCGGTCTGCATGTGTCCGGCAGAGTGTCCCCGGACGGCATCGCGGAAGCGGTGGGAGGCATCGCCGGGAGCAATGCCGGATTTATACAGAATTGTTCTTTTTCGGGAACCGTGAAGGGTAAAACGGCCGTCGGGGGCATTGCCGGTCAGAACGAGGAGGACGGGGAAACGGCGGGGTGTTTCGCTGAGGGTACCGTTTCCGGGGAAAACGGTACCGGCGGCATCGTCGGGCGGAACCTGGGCATGATCCTCAAATGCGAGAATGCCGCCTCGGTCAACACATCCAGTCCGGACGATACCGCGGCCGCGTCGCCCGAAACTGATCTGGAGACGGTTCCGCCTCCCGGGAGCGGAACCGGAGAGGAAGCCGAAGCGGTTCTGGACAGCCACACCGATACGGGCGGGATCGCGGGATATTCCGCCGGTATTATGCAAAACTGCGTCAATACGGGCGTCGTGGGCTATCGCCATGTCGGCTATAACGTGGGCGGCGTGGCGGGGCGGCAGGTCGGATACATGGCGAATTGCTCCGGCGCCGCTCCGGTCTACGGACGCAAGGATGTGGGCGGAATCGTGGGGCAGGCGGAACCGGATATTATACTGAATACGGACGGGGACACGCTGACGAAACTGCGGGAGGAACTGGATTCCCTGAACGGCATGATCGATCAGGCGCTTGCGCACGCCGACGCCGGCCAAGGCGATATTTCCCGGGACCTGACCGCCATCAGCGGCACGGTTGACAGCGCGCAGGACCATACCAAGGCATTGCTGGATCGCCTCGGAGATTTTGCCGACGAGAATCTGGGTTCCGTAAATACGCTTTCCGCCGCCGTGTTGGACGCCATTGACGGGCTGACTCCCGTTATGGACAGTCTTGCGGGGGCCTCGGTCGATCTGGACGATATGGGAGCGGCGCTCAGCCGCGCGCTGGATCGGCTGGCCGCTTCCGGCGAACTGACGGGCGACGTGCTGGCGGACGCGAAGAACGCGATAAATGATCTGGAGCCGGCGAACGCCGCGCTGGCGGACGCCGTCAAAAATATGCGCGCGGCGGCGGAAGCACTGCAGCAGGCCGTTCGCGTCCATGACCAGGAGGCGGTCAAGGAGGCCGTCCGGCAACTGGCCGAGTCCATCAGCGGGATGGATGACGCGTTTCAGAAACTCGGAAACGCTTTTGCGGCTCTGGAACAGGCGCTAAATGGGCCGGGTCAAGAAGGTTTGGGATCCTTATTATCCGCCCTGCGGGAACTGGGGAGCGCCATGAATGATATCGGATCCGCTCTGGGAAATATCGGGGCCGCGTTTGGGACGATAACGAACCAGACGGAGATCGACTGGGACGATGTGCAGGCTGCTCTCGAACTGGCGAAAGGGGGATTTAACGACCTGGACGACGCGTCCGCCCGTCTGAAAGACGCAATGGGCCATCTGAAAGAGGCAGTGTCGGACGCTTCTCCCCTGGCGGACGTTCTGGGCGGCGCGTTCCGGCAGTTTTCGGACGCCGCGGATTCCGGCTCTTGGGCGGCCGGACAGCTGGGGGACGCGTTTCTGCTGCTGCGGGATGTGGCGGATCAGCTGGCGGAGGACGGAGACGTTTCCTTTTCTCCGCTTGGTGAGGAGGCGCGGGAAGCGGGCGACGGCCTTTATACCGCGCTGACCGATCTGGTGGAGGGATTTACGAAGCTGCAGACGTCCGCGAGCGGCGCCGGAGATATGCTTTCCGCCGATCTGGATGCGATCAGTCAGCAAATCACGAAGATTTTCGACCTGGTACTGGATATCGCGGACGACGTGCAGTCGGAGACGTCAGTGGAAGACAGGGTCGGCGATGTGTCCGAGGAGGACCTGGCAGGCACCCGTCTGGGAAAGGTCTATGGCGGCGTTAACACCGGAACGGTGGAAGGCGACCGGAACGTGGGCGGGATCGCCGGGGCGGTGGCGGTGGAGTACAGCCTGGATCCGGAGGATGACGCCGCGCGGCTCTCATTCGGCCGTACTTATGAGTTGAAGGCCATTTTGCAGAACTGTGTGAACCGCGGGGATGTTGCCGGCAAACGGGACTGCGTAGGCGGCGTGGCGGGCCGCATGGATCTGGGAACCGCCATCGGCTGCCAGAATTACGGAGCGGTTTCGAGCGGCAGCGGCTACGCGGGAGGAGTCGCCGGGTACGCGGACGCCGCCCTGCGGAAAAACTGGGCGAAGTGTACGCTGTCCGGGACGGAATACGTGGGCGGGATCGCGGGCTGGGCCAGCCGTATGACCGGCTGCCGCGCAATCGCCACGATTCTGGAAGGGACGGAATATGTGGGAAGCATCGCCGGCGCGGCGGATACGGAGAATGGGGATCTGGAAGACAACCGGTTCCTGGATCTGGGGTACGCGGGGATCGACGGCGTCAGCTACAAGGGGATTGCCGAACCGGTTCCGTTCGGCAGCCTGCGTTCCGAAGAGACCGTCCCGGAGGAATTTCTCTCTTTTTCTCTGGTGCTGACGGCGGACGGGGAAGAGGTGGCGCGGATTCCTTTCCGGTACGGCGATCCTCTGGATCAGCTGGAACTTCCCGAGGTCCCGCCGAAAGAGGGCTTCTACGGGAAATGGCCGGAGTTTGACGCTTCGGGCGTCCGTTCGGATCTGACGCTGGAAGCGGTCTATACGCCGTGGGTGACTTTGGCGGCCAGCGATGAGACGGACGGCAGGCTGTCCCTGGCGCTGGCGGAGGGGCAGTTTACGGAAGAGGTTCGCCTTAACGTGCTGCCCGGAACGGCGGCTCCGCCGGAAGGGGCGAAGAAAGCTGATGTCTGGGAGATCACGCTCGGCGGGACCGGTCTGTCCGCAAACGACACGGTTCCTCTGCGCCTGCTGAACCGGAGCGGGAAACATGCCGTGGTCCGCCGGCTGACGGACGGCGGGTGGCAGGAAGTGGAGACGTCCGTAAACGGCAGCTACCTGTGCTTTTCCATGACCGGCACTTCCGGCGTTTTCTGCGTCAGCGCGGGAAGGGACGCGTATCTGGCGTCTGCCGTTTTGGCGGCCGG
>CAZPGD010000139.1:0-5103 GCA_964585865.1 uncultured Hungatella sp.
GACGCGATGAGAGACGGCTGTGAGGCGAAAATGACGCGATGAAGCGGCTGTGAGGCGGAAGCGACGCGATGAGAGACGGCTGCGAGGCGAAAATGACGCGATGAGGCGGCTGTGCGGCGGAAGCGACGCGATGGAGCGGCCTGCGAGGCGGAAATGGCACGATGAGGCGGCTGTGAGGCGGAAGCGACGCGATGAAAAGGCTTGTGAGGCGAAAATGACGCGATGAAGCGGCTATGATGCGGAAGCGACGCGATGAGAGGCGGCTGTGAGGCGAAAATGACGCGATGAGGCGGCTGTGAGGCGACTGCCCGGGACGGTAATACGCGCCGGGGAAAGGAGAAAACGGCGATGGCAGAAGTGAGTATTGTGATGGGCAGCGATTCGGATCTGCCCGTGATGGCGCAGGCGGCGGACGTGCTGGAAAAGCTGGGCGTGGAGTTTGAGATGACGGTCCTGTCGGCGCACCGCGAGCCGGATCTCTTTTTTGAATACGCGAAATCACTGGAAGAAAAGGGTGTGAAAGTCGTGATTGCCGGAGCGGGCAAGGCGGCGCATCTGCCCGGCATGTGCGCGGCGCTGTTTCCCCTGCCGGTGATCGGCGTTCCGATGAGAACATCGGATCTGGGCGGTGAGGACTCGCTGTTTTCCATCGTGCAGATGCCGGCCGGTGTTCCGGTGGCGACGGTGGCCATAAACGGCGGTACCAACGCGGGCCTGCTGGCGGCGAAGATTCTGGCGGTTTCCGACGGGAAACTTTTGGAACGTCTCAAGGCTAACGCGGAATCCCTCAAACGGGAGACGGAGGCAAAAGCGGAGAAGCTTGAGCGGATCGGGTACCGGGCGTATCTGGACGAAATGAAGAAATAGACAGGAGGACGCCCGATGCATGACGAGATTTGCCGGGAAACAGAAGAAGCGCTCGCCGCTTTCCCGTCCGTTCGGGAGGCGGTGTACTGCCAGCGCTTCGGGTCCGGACACATTAATGATACGTATCTGGTCAAATGCGCCGGGAACCGGCCGTGGTACGTCCTGCAGCGGATCAACCGGGAGGTTTTCAAGGATCCGGAGGCCTTAATGGGCAACATGCGGAAGGTCACGGAGTTTCTGCGCGCGAAAATCCTCGCTCGCGGCGGCGATCCGGACCGGGAGACGCTGACGCTGCTTCCGGCGCGGGACGGCAGGAAATTCCACACGGACAGCCGGGGAGACTGCTGGCGCCTGACGCTTTATATTACCGGTTCCGCCAGTTACGACCGGGCGGAAAAACCGGAGGATCTGTACCGGAGCGGCAGGGGGTTCGGAATGTTCCAGCGGTTGCTGGCAGACTTTCCGGCGGCGGAACTGCACGAGACGATTCCGGATTTCCATCATACGCCGGCGCGTCTTGCTGCTCTGAACCGGGCCGCGGAGGCCGATACGGCCGGGCACGCCGGGCAGGTGAAGAAGGAACTGGATTTCGTTTATGCGCGGGAAGCCGAAACGCGTATCGCCGCGGACATGCTGCGGGAGGGGAAGCTTCCCCTGCGCGTTACCCACAACGACACGAAACTGAACAATATCCTCTTTGACCGGACAACCGGGGAGGCACTCTGTGTCATTGATCTCGACACCGTCATGCCTGGGCTGGCGATTTTCGATTTCGGCGACTCCATCCGTTTCGGCGCCGGCACGGGCGCCGAGGACGAGCCGGATCCGGGCCGTATTTCCCTGTCCCTGACGCTTTTTGAGGCGTACGCGAAGGGCTTTCTGGAGGGATGCGGCGGGAGCCTGACGGAGACGGAGACCGCGATGCTTCCCATGGGCGCGATCCTCATGACGCTGGAATGCGGGATCCGCTTCCTGACGGATTATCTGGAAGGCAGCACCTATTTCCGGACGGCCTATCCGGAGCACAATCTGGTTCGCGCCCGCGCGCAGTTTGCCCTGGCCGCGGATATGGAGCGGAAGCGGGACGAGATGGCGGAGATCGTGTCGAAGTGCGCGGGCCGCGCCGGGTGGCTGCACGGCGAGTGAAGCGGGAAGAAGCGGAAAACGCCCCGACGCGGCTGCGGCGGGTGACGCTGAAAGAGCGAAAAGAGCCTGCGCGGCCGCGGCCGCGTTTCGAAGAGGAGGGAGCCCATGGATTACAGGAATGCCGGGGTTGACATCGAGGCCGGGTACCGGTCGGTGGAACTGATGAGGAAGCATGTGGCGGCAACCCTGCGCCCGGAGGTTCTGGGAGGCATCGGCGGGTTTTCGGGGGCGTTTTCGCTGGACGCCGTCAAGAAAATGGAACACCCTGTGCTTCTGTCCGGGACGGACGGCGTGGGGACCAAACTCAAGCTGGCCTTCCTGATGGACAAACATGACACCGTGGGGATTGACTGCGTCGCCATGTGCGTCAACGACGTGGCCTGCGCCGGGGGCGAGCCGCTGTTCTTTCTGGACTATATCGCCTGCGGCCGGAACGTGCCGGAAAAGATCGCGGAGATCGTGAAGGGCGTTGCCGAGGGCTGCAGGCAGGCGGGGGCGGCGCTCGTGGGCGGCGAGACGGCCGAGCATCCCGGTTTGATGCCGGAGGACGAATACGACCTGGCGGGATTTGCCGTGGGCGTGGCGGAGAAGCGGGATCTGATCGACGGGCGCGACCTCGCGGCCGGGGACGTGCTGATCGGCATGGCCTCTTCCGGGATCCACAGCAACGGCTTCTCCCTGGTGCGGAAAGTCTTTGAGGCGGAAATGACGCGCGAGGGGCTGTCAACCCGTTATGAGGAACTGGACGGGACGCTGGGCGAAACGCTTCTGGCCCCGACGCGGATCTATGTGAAGGCGCTCGGGAGCGTACGGGCCGCCGGCGTGCGCGTAAAAGCCTGCAGCCATATTACGGGGGGCGGGTTCTATGAGAATGTGCCCCGGATGCTGCGGGACGGGACGCGCGCCGTGATCCGGAAGGACAGCTATCCGGTTCCCGCCGTTTTCCGCCTACTGGCCCAAAAAGGCGGGATCGAAGAAACGATGATGTATAACACGTTCAATATGGGGATCGGCATGGTGCTGGCGGTGGATCCGGCGGATACGCAGAAAGCCGCGGCGGCCATCCGCTCGGCCGGAGAAACGCCTTACGTGATCGGTTCCGTCGAAAGCGGGGAAAAAGGGGTGGCGATATGCTGAGAACGTGCGTTCTGGTATCCGGCGGCGGAACGAATCTGCAGGCGATCCTGGACGCGATCGACAGCGGGAGGATCACCGACACGGAGATCGACGCCGTGATCAGCAACAACGCCGGGGCCTATGCGCTGGAACGGGCGCGGCGGCGCGGCATTGAGGCGGTCTGCCTGTCCCCGAAGCAGTATGAAAGTCGCGATGCCTTTAACGAGGCGCTGCTTGAGAAAGTCCGTTCGTACCGTCCGGATCTGATCGTGCTGGCCGGATTTCTGGTGACGGTTCCCCCGGCCATGATCCGCGCGTACCGCGGCCGCATTATCAATGTACACCCTTCGTTGATCCCCTCATTCTGCGGCACCGGTTATTACGGGCTCAGGGTTCACGAGGCGGCTCTGGCCAGAGGCGTAAAGATCACCGGTGCCACTGTGCATTTTGTGGACGAGGGCATCGATTCCGGGCCGATTCTCCTGCAAAAGGCCGTAGAAGTGCGGCCCGGCGATACGCCGCAGACCCTTCAGCACAGGGTGATGGAAGAGGCGGAGTGGGTCATTCTGCCGCAGGCGATCCAGATGATCGCGCACGGGGAAACGGCGCCCGGCGGGAGAGAACTCTAAGGAGGAAAAGGGAATGAGGATCCTTGTGATCGGAAGCGGCGGGCGTGAGCACGCCATCATTTGGAAGATAGCGCAAAGTCCGAAAGCGGAGAAAATCTACTGCGCCCCCGGAAACGCCGGAATCGCCGGACTGGCCGAATGCGTCCCCATCGGCGTCATGGATCTGGAAAGTCAGCTGCGGTTCGCCGGAGAACACGCGGTCGATTTGGTGGTGGTGGCACCGGACGATCCGCTGGCGGCAGGCGCCGTGGACGCGTTTGAGGCCGCCGGGATCCGGGCGTTCGGGCCCAGGAAGAACGCGGCGGTTCTGGAAGCGTCGAAAGCGTTTTCCAAGGATCTGATGAAACGGTACGGCATCCCGACGGCGGCCTACGAAACATTTGACACGCCGGAAGCGGCCCTCGCTTATCTGGAGACGGCTCCGGTGCCCATTGTGCTGAAGGCGGACGGTCTGGCGCTTGGGAAGGGGGTCCTTATCTGCGGGGACCGCAAAGAGGCGAGAGACGGCGTGAAGACCCTGATGCTGGATAAGCGGTTCGGTTCCGCCGGGGACCGCATCGTTATTGAGCAGTTCCTGACGGGCCGCGAGGTGTCCGTACTCGCCTTCGCGGACGGAAAGACCGTCCGGGTCATGTCGTCCGCCCAGGACCACAAGCGGGCCGGGGACGGCGACGAAGGCTTAAATACCGGCGGCATGGGAACGTTCTCCCCCAGCCCCTTCTATACGGACGAGATCCATGCCTACTGCATGAGCCATATCTATCAGCCGACCATTGACGCCATGGCGGCGGAGGGGCGGCCGTTTAAGGGCGTGCTCTTTTTCGGCCTGATCCTTACGGACGACGGCCCGAAGGTGCTGGAATATAACGCCCGTTTCGGGGACCCGGAGACCCAGGTCATCCTGCCGCGGATGAAGAATGATCTTCTCGACGTGTTTGACGCCTGCATCGACGGGACGCTTGAGCGGGTCGATTTGCGGTTTTCGGACAACGCGGCCGTCTGCGTCGTCCTGGCAAGCGGCGGATATCCGGAAAAATATGAAAAAGGGTTCCCGATCTCCGGTCTGGACCGGTTTTCGGGACGGGACGGCCGCTATGTGTTCCATGCCGGCACCGCATTTGGTCCGGATGGCCGCGTCGTCACCGCCGGGGGGCGCGTGCTGGGCGTGACCGCCGTCGGAGAGAATCTGAAGGAGGCCAGACGCCGCGCCTATGAGGCGGCGGAACAGATCGGGTTTGCGAACAAATACATGCGGCACGATATCGGGAAGGCGATTGACGAGGCAGATTGACAAGACAGAATGACTTTACGACCCGCCCCGACATGAGGAAGAAGTGGGGCAGGG
>CAZPGD010000140.1:0-5071 GCA_964585865.1 uncultured Hungatella sp.
CGGATTCCGAATGACGGGAAGGATTGCGGGAGTGCGAAGCACGGAGCAATCCGTAAGGCATCATATGACGCGACAACGAGGAAACGCGAAGGTCGAAAGTCAGAATCCACGGCATGTTTACATGCCGGAGACCATTACCGGAGAGGAGGATCCGTCCTGTGAAGAAGAAATTCAAGGTGGAAGTGGACTGCGCGAACTGCGCGGCGAGAATGGAGACCGCGATTAACAAAATCGAGGGCGTGAAGGAAGCGACGATCAGCTTTATGACGCAGAGACTGGTAATCGAGGCGGACGACGCCCGCTTTGATGAGATCATGCGGGAAGTCGTGAAAACCTGCAAGAAAGTGGAGCCGGACTGCGTGATTTTTGTATAGGTTTGGCGGAGAACATAAAAGTGGAGCCGGACTGCGTGATTTTTGTATAGTTTTGGCGGAGAACATGAAAGCGGAACCGGAGCCCCGTACTCTTTGCATAGGCAGACGCGGCGGGGAAACTTACAGGCAGCCCAGCGCCCGGATAAAACGGCTGATGCTCTCCTCGGTGGTGGCCCAGGAAGTGACCAGGCGGACACTGGTGTGGGTGTCGTCGATTTTTTTGGCGGGCAGGAACGCGAAATCCTGTTTAAGCCGCGCGATCGTCTCGTCCGGAAAAATGGGAAACAGCTGGTTGGTCTGGGGCGGATAGGCGAACCGGTACCCGCGCCCGGTCAGGGCGTCCCGCATCCGGGCGGCCATTTCGTTGGCGTGGGCGGCCAGACGGTAGAAGAGACCGTCCCGGAACAGTTCTTCAAATTGGATGCCAAGCAGCCAGCCTTTGGCCAGCATGGCTCCCCGCTGTTTGATCAGGAAACGGAAGTCCTGCTTTAAGGCGTCATTGGAAATGACGAGGGCTTCCCCGAAAAGTGCGCCGTTTTTGGTGCCGCCGATGTAGAATACGTCGGTCAGGGCCGCGATATCCGCCAGCGTCAGGTCATTGCCGGAGGCGGTCAGGGCCGCGCCCGCGCGGGCGCCGTCCAGAAACAGGTAAAGTTCCTTTTCGCGGCAAAAGCGGCTGAGCGCTTCCAGTTCCGCTTTCGTGTACAGGGTGCCGATTTCCGTGGAATCGGAGATGTAGACCATTTTCGGCTGTACCATATGTTCGTCCGTATGGGCGTCGAGGACCGTCCGTACCAGTTCCGGCGTCAGCTTGCCGCAGGGCGCGGGACAGGAGAGGACTTTGTGGCCGGAAGCCTCGACGGCGCCGGTTTCGTGAACATTGATATGGCCGGTGGAGGCGGCGATCACGGCCTGGTGGGGACGCAGCGCGGCGGCTATGACGGCGGAATTCGTCTGGGTGCCGCCCGTGAGGATATGGACGTCGGCACCGGGGCAGGCGGCTTCCGCCCGGATGAGTTCGGCGGCGCGGGCGGTGTGCGGATCGAGGCTGTAACCGGGATTCTGCTCCAGGTTTGTTTCCATGAGAGCCTGAAGGATCCGGGGATGGGCGCCTTCGCTGTAATCGTTGACGAAACTGTACATATCGTTCCTCCTTGTACACGGGATGGTTCGGAAACGGAAGGAAACTTCAAAATCATGTTTTTTCGTGCAGGCACGAAAAGCATGTGCTTTCGACCTTGGCAGCATCATCATAAGCGATTCCGGCGGTTTTTTCAACAGAATTTTTTATTGCCGCGAGACGGACGGCCCCGGATGGTTGGACGGCCGCGCGGCCGGGAGCGGAAAAAGGAAAGGAAGGCATCGGAGCATGAAGGGGTTTACACACGCGGGAACATTCCACGCGGACGACGTGTTTTCCACGGCGCTTTTGCGTCTGGTCTACCCGGGATTTACGGTGACGAGAGGGAACGCCGTGCCGGAAGATTTTGACGGAATCGTCTATGATATCGGCATGGGGGCTTTCGACCATCATCAGGCGGGAGCCAGGAGACGGGAAAACGGGATCCCTTACGCGGCGTTCGGCCTTTTGTGGGAGAAATACGGCGCGTCTCTGGTGGGGGAAGAGCGGGCGAAAGCGTTTGACGAGGAGTTTGTGTCCGCGCTCGATGACGCGGACAACGGGGGACATCCCTGCGAACTCTCCGCGACGATTTCCTGGTTCAATCCGGAATGGGATTCCGAAGATTCGCCGGATGAGCGGTTCGCGCGGGCGGTCGATCACGCGGAAGGGATCCTGCGCAGGTACCTGTCTCAGGCGGCGGCCGGGGAGCGGGCGGCGCGGATCGTATGGCAGGCGGTAGAGAAAAGCACGGATTCGATCGTAGTGCTGCCGCGGTTCGTGCCGTGGCAGGAGGTTCTGACGAAAACGGACAAATACTACTGCGTTTTCCCGGACAGGCGCGGCGGCTGGGCCGCGCAGGCGGTGCCGGTGAAGCCGAATTCATTCCGCACCAGGCGGCCGTTTCCCGAAGCATGGGGAGGGGCGGACATTGCGGCGCTCCACCGGGTGGACCCGGAACTGAATTTCTGCCACCGGAACTGTTTCCTGATCAGCGCCTCGAGTGAGGAGGCGGCTGTGCGGATCTGCCATTTGGCGGAGCGTCTGTCTGAAGAAGCGAAATAAAATATCGGAGAACCGGAAGGGCAGGCGCCGGAGGCGTGTGCGGCAGTGGGGTTCACGCCGCCGGTTCCGGTAAGGCAGCTTCCGCGGCGACGTATGGCAGTGGGGTTCACGCCGTCGGTTCCGGTAAGGCAGTTTCCGCGGCGGCGTATGGCAGTACAATTCATCTGCCGGTTCCGACAAGGCGGCCGCCGGCTGCGCGGCGCCGCATTATGATATGATATTCCCGTCAGTCCCGGCAGGCCAGCACATCCGCGTAGAACCGGTTCAGTTCCTCCTCGTCGTCGCAGAGCGCCAGGTACATCTGGTTGCCCATGGCGCCGGAGAGAGCGTCGGGGATACGGTCGACCATTTTCATTTTGGCGCCGTATTTGGCCATGATTTCCTCGTGGCTCATGATGAAATGCTTGCCGTCGCGCCGCCCCGCGAACGCGCAGAACGCGTGCTGTCCGACCGGTTTGGTGGAGCGGTCGAACGCGATCATGTCGGCCCAGATCTTATATACATCCGTGGAATGCGCGAAATTGATCATGTCGGGGGTGAAGCCGCCGCAGGGGCGCATGTTTACTTCCAGCGCCATAATATCGCCTTTTTTGCCAAGCCCTTCCTGATCCCGCTGCAGGCGGAAGAATTCAAAATGAATGAAACGGCTCCTGACGCCGAAACTCCTGACCGCGGCGCGTCCGGCGGCGCGGGTGTCCTCAGGCAGATCCTTTACAATGTAATAAACGGAATTGTCGGCGTTGTTGACGATATCCATAATGGAGACGGGGGATACGTTGCCGGTTTCGAACATGGGCTCTCCGTGGGAATCGATGATGGCGTCGTAGGAGTTGACGGCCCCGTAGACGAATTCTTCCATAATATACTGCGTGTCCGGGAGTTTGATTTCGAAAAATTCGCGCAGTTCCTCGTCGCTGCTGATTTTGTGAGTGTCGGAAGCGCCCACGCCGTTGTCCGGCTTGGCCACGACCGGATATCCGACTTTGCGGATGAAATCTTTGCAGCCTTCGTAATCGTCCACCATATGATAGCGGGCCACCGGGATCCCGGCCTTGCGGTAGTATTCCTTCATTTTGGATTTATACTTGATGCGGGGAATATCGGAGATCTGGAAACCGCTTTGGATGTTGAAATCCGTGCGGAACCGGGCGTCCCTCTCCAGCCAGTATTCATTGTTGGATTCCAGCCAGTCGATGCGTCCGTACTTGAAAATGAAGAACGCGATGGCGCGGTACACTTCGTCGGAATTCTCCAGGCTGGAAACTTTATAATACTCGTTCAGACTGTCTTTCAACTCCTGCGTCAGCTCATCGTAAGGCTGATCGCCGATGCCCAGGACATTTAGGCCGTTCTTTTTCAATTCCCGGCAGAACTGCCAGTAGTTTGTGGGGAAATTCGGCGAGATAAAAACGAAGTTTTTCATTTTCGTAATCCTCCTCGTGGTTCTTTTTTATATGGATTTTGTATGAATTCAGCGCTGTGAGCGCGTTTTGCTCTCTTTGCGCGGAAAGTTCCGCTTTGCTGCGGAAAGCTTCGTCTTGCTGGGGAAGTCTGTGTACGGCCATGACAGTTCGCGTTCCGCCGGGAAGTTCCGCTTGGCCGTAGAAAGTTTCGTTCCGCCACGGCAATTCCCGTTCTGCCGCCGGAAAGTCCGTTTCTGTCGCGGAAAGTTCCGCTTCGCCACGGCAGAATTTCTTCTCAGACGGAAACGGCAGATGGAAGCGATTTATCCCATGTCCAGCAGATACGGCGCGAAATAGACGGCCTGCTTGTACCACCAGTCCCAGTCGTGGGCGCAGTCATATCCCCAGTAATCGACCCAGACGTAGATTTCCTTCCAGTCCAGAATGCTGTGAAGCTGTCTGGTGGAATCGGGCATTTCCCAAGGGCCCTGTCCCACGCAGATTACCGCTTTGTGGCGGTTGTATTTGGCGATGTAGGGGTGGTCGGGGGGCAGGTTTTCCATATAATGGACCGGGGAATTGAGATATACCAGGTCGTCCATATAGGAACCGAAGCCGTATTCGGCGGTGTAAATGCCGCTCAGAGCCAGCAGGCGGTCGAAAATGTCGGGCCAGCGGAAATAGAAATTGACCGCGTGGGTGGCGCCCAGGCTGCTGCCGAAGACCATGATGCCGGGTTCTTCGTTCCATCCGTTGCGTTCCATGGCCATATGGCGGATGAAGGGGGCCATTTCTTCCACTACGTAGCGGTTCCAGGCTTCGTGGCGCTCGATCCGCCGGCGGGGATCCCCGTAGGTGTCGGACCAAGTCTCCCGATCCATGGTGTCAATGGAGCACACCATCAGTTTGCCGCTGTCGATCCAGGGCGCCCAGGTATCGGACATGTGGAAATTTTCAAAATCGAAGAAACGGCCGTTCTGGCAGGGAATATAGAGCATGGGACGGCCCGCGTGGCCGTAGATTTTACATTCCATGTCGCGGCCCAGAGCGTAACTGTATTGTTTGAAATATTGCGTTTCCATAGCCGTAAATGCCTCCTTACGTGAAAT
>CAZPGD010000141.1:0-5056 GCA_964585865.1 uncultured Hungatella sp.
TGTGGTAAGATCATTCTACCATCTCGACTGGCGTCTCGATGGGGATACTCGTCAAACGCCGGCTGACGCAAGCGTCGCCGTCGCTTTCCTCGTTATTATACCATGTGCCTCTTGCATTTTCCATTTTATTTTATATAATGATGGTGATTCCGGGGTCGAAAGTCCGAGCTCGCGGCATGTTCACATGCCGGTGAATGAATGTCTTTATGACCGGCCCCGGCATCATTTAGCCCCATCCGGACTGCTGTCAAAATTTTACGAACGGAGGTGCCGCCATGGAACAAACCGGCGATTTCTACATAGATCCCATCCTGTACAACGGACGTCCGGCCGATACCGCCGGCCGGCTCCCAAGGGAAATACGTACCTACGACCTGCTGGATAAGCTGGCCATTCCCTACCTGCGCCTGGATCACACGGCCACTTATACCATTGACTCCTGCCATGACATCGACCGGCGGCTCGGCATCGAAATCTGCAAGAATCTTTTCCTCTGCAACGCGCGGGAAACCGATTTTTACCTTCTGATGATGCCCGGAAACAAGAAATTTCGCACCGCCATACTGTCGAAAGAAATCTGCAGCTCCAGGCTTTCCTTTGCGTCTCCGGAATATATGGAGAAATTTCTGGACATTGCTCCCGGCTCCGTTAGCATCCTGGGACTGATGAACGATACAGAACGGCGCGTCCGGCTGCTGATCGACGAAGACGTGATCCGCAACCGCGAATTTATCGGCTGCCACCCCTGCGTCAATACTTCCAGCCTGCGGATCCGCACCGCCGACATCTTAGAGAAATTTCTTCCTTACGTAAAACACACCTGCACGCTGGTCCGACTGTGAACCATAAGGCCGACGTCGGCACCGGTTTCCCCGGTTCAGCCGAAAGCACCGGCAAAGCCCCCGGCATGTATTATAAGGCCAACACCGACACCTGCCCCAGAGTCCGGCTTGGCCAAAGGTACCGGCAAGGCACGCGGCTCGTACCATAAAGCCAACTCCGGCACCGGCCCGGGGCCCACCTTGGCCAAAGGTACCGGCAAGACACGCGGCTCGTACCATAAGGCCAACACCGACACCGAGTCCCGGCTTGGCCGAAGGCACCGGCAAGCCCCCGCGGCACAAACAAAAAGGCTATGCCATGGTCCCGCCGCCGCGTTCATGACATAGCCTGCCTTTATCCGTTCCTTACGGACATCCTATTCTGTGATTTTGTTTTATACCGCCCGCGTCGCCTCCCAAAGCCACGCTCTTTCCTCCTCATCCAGATACGGCGAAATCTTCTCGCGGACCAGACTGTGATACGCGTTCAGGTACTCCACGTCCCGTTTCTCCATCAGCGACAGATCCAACGCGTCCAGATCGATCGGCACGAGAGTCAGGAATTCAAACTCCATGAACTGGCCGTATTCCGTCTTTTCCGCCTTCCTGCACAGCAGCAGGTTCTCCGTGCGCGCGCCGTGACTTCCCTCGATATAGATTCCCGGTTCGTCCGAACAGACGACCCCTTCCTCAAACGCCGCGCTGTCCGCGCGTTCCGGCACTGCCCGGAAACGGATCCCCACCGGCGGTTCGTGCACATTCAGCAGGTACCCCACTCCGTGACCGGTGCCGTGATTGTAATCCAGCCCCCGTTTCCAGAACGGCTCGCGGGCCACATAGTCCAGGGACAGCCCGCTGCAGCCGTGAAGGAATTTCACATGCCCCAGCCGCAGCATACTGATAACCGTCAGGGTAAAATGCTCCCGCTCCTCATCCGTAAGCGGTCCCAGCGCGACCGTTCTGGTAACATCCGTAGTCCCCTCGTAATACTGTCCGCCGGAATCGACCAGATAGAGTCCCCTCGGCTCAAGGACCGCGTCGGACCCGGGCGATGCGGAATAATGGCACATGGCCGCGTTGGGGCCGTAGGCGGAAATCGTATTGAAACTCAGCCCCAGGTTCCCCTCCTGCTGCCTGCGCAGTTCCTCCAGACGGTCCGAAACGCTGATCTCCGTCATGGGGATTTTCCCGATGTTCTTTTTCAACCAGCAGATAAACTTCGTCATGGCCACGCCGTCCTTTATATGCGCGCGGCGCAAATTCCCGATTTCCACCGGATTCTTCCTGGCCTTGGCCATGGTGGTCGGACTCGGTTTGTCAAGGATCCGGTTCCCGGGATCCAGATTATTGACAATGGCAAAATTCACCCTGCCGGTCTCCAGCAGGATTTTTTCTTTCCGGAACCTCTTCACGAACTCATAAATATCGTTGTACGGCATGACCGTCACGGAAATTCCCTCCAGGTAGCGGCGAACCTCCGCGTCCAGCGCCTCTTCCCGGATAAACAGGTACAGTTCCTCCGCCGTCACCACCGCGTACGAAAGCGCCACCGGGTTGTGGGGCACGTCATTGCCCCGGATATTCAGAAGCCACACGATATTGTCCATATTGGTCAGGATGTGGACCGTGGCCCCGCATTTCTTCATCTCCGCGCGGAGTTCCGCGATCTTCTCCGCCGCCGGCTTCCCCGCGTATTTTTCATCAAGGATCCACACCGGCTCCGCCGAAAGCGCGGGCCGGTCCGGCCAAATTTCCCCCACCAGATCCTCTTCCCGGGAAATCGTCACCTGCTTTCCTTCCAGCCGCTCCTTCAGTTCGTTTCCCATGCGGCTGCTGACCACGCGGCCGTCAAATCCCAGAACCCCGCGCTCCGGCAGGGCCTCCTCCAGGTACTCTTCCACCGTCGGAACCCCGTCCGCGCCCATCTTCATCAGGGAAAAACCGCTGCCTTCCAGTTCCTTTGCGGCCTGCACAAAATACCGTCCGTCCGTCCAGAGCCTGGCGTCGTCCGCCGTCACCACCGCGGTCCCCGCCGATCCCGTAAAACCGGTCAGGAACCTCCTGCACATAAAGTAACCGTCCACGTATTCCGACTGATGGAAATCGGACGTGGGCACCAGATACGCGTCAATCCCCCGCTCCGCCATCAGCCCGCGGAGGCGGTACAGATTCTCATTCATCTCCCCATTCTCCTTTCCGGCGGCCAACCCGCCGATCCGCGCTCACCAAAGCCCCAGGTGCTCGCAGGCACGGTAGACGCCGTCGTCCCCGATATCCGACGTTACATAATCCGCCACGGCTTTCAGCCCTTCCACCGCGTTTCCCATCGCGATCCCCGTTCCGGCCTCCCGCAAAATATCACAATCGTTCATGCTGTCCCCGAACGCGTAACAGTCGCGGATGTCCACGTGCAGATAATCGCAGAGCCGCTTAAGCCCGCTGGCCTTGGATTTCTCCCGCTCCATGAGATCGGCGCCCAGCTCCGAGGCGATCAGCGGACAGTCCAGTTCCGGAAACGCCTCCGCGATCTTTTTTGCGCCCCCGGGCCGCCCGATATACATCATGGTACGCACCGGAAAATTCATCAGTTCCCACGGATCGCGGAAATTCCGCCTGCTTTCTCCCCACCGCAGAACGTCAATCTCCGCCACCTGATCCGGATACGTAAAATAATCTTCCGTCCCCGTCGACGCCCCGACCGAAAGCCCTTCCTTTTCGGCAAACGAAAGGAGCCGTCTCACCAGTTCTTTCGGCATGAAACTCTCATAGATCAGCCGGTCGCCCACCGTAATCTTCGTTCCGTCATTGTGAATAATGGCGTCCGGCCGCACGATATCCCGGTAGCCGACGCTGTTCGGCGCGTCCATGTCCCTGGCCGTCGCCAAAACAATATAGTATCTTCCGCGCAGCCTGTCAAGCGCTTTCAACGCGCTGTCCGGTATCGTAAATGTCGCGTGATCCAGTAATGTCATATCCAAATCAAAACTCACGATTGATTTCATAAAAACTCCCCCAACGCCGCTTTCCCTGTCCGCGGCGCGGCCTTTCAAAACGTGCCCATGAAATTCGCCCGGCTCCGCGGCCGCATTTTTCGCGCCGCAGCTTTTTGCGCCGCTTTATTTTTTACACCGTTGCTTTTTACGCAGTTCCCTTTTCGCTCCGCATACCGAATTATAAAGAAAAAATCGGAACGGCGCAAGAGGAACTCGAAAATTTATCGGGAAGAATTTTCCCCGGCGCAACAGTTCAACTTGAGAGTATTATCAATCACGGATGATCGTTTTGACGGGTATTTCGGATTTACGGGCAAGGAAGCGAAAGATCTGCTTGCGTATTATGACCTGTCGGATCATTATGATGCGATCCGGGGGGGATGACGGGTACCGGTTCGGCGGCGCGGAAGTGTACTGCCCGTGGGATGTGCTGAACTACTGCGACCTGCTCCGCAAAAACCCCAAAAGGGAACCGCAGAACTACCGGATCAACACCGGCAGCAACGAGGACCTTTGGCGCCTTCTCTTTGCGACGGGGTATCTCACGCGGCGCGGTGAACCGGACGGGAACCTGCTGAAACTGGCCATCCCCAACCTGGAAGTGCGCGACGTATTCGCAAAGCAGATCCGGGAGTATTTTAAAGAGAGCGTTAAGGCGGACACAGACACGCTGGACCGCTTCTGCGCCGCCCTGCGAAACGGGGACGCGGGAGCGTCGTCTCCAACCGGGAAGCCGGCGAGGGCTACACGGACATCCTGGCAAAATCGGAGGACGGGGAAACAGGCATTGTCATTGAGATGAAATACGCAAACGACGAAGAATTGGAGGATGCCTGCCGGGACCCCTGGGACAGATCGATGAACTCCGGTACATGGACGCGTTTCGGTACACCCGGGTGAAAACCGTAAGAAAATACGGGATCGGGTGCCGTAAAAAGACTTGTAAGGTCATGCTCGGCGAATAAGTGAAAAAAGATAAAAAGGGGAGTCCCCCTTCTTTGGCGGTGCTCCGGCTCCTGTTATAGAAGATCTGCTGTTGAACAGCTTTTACAGAAAAACCTTCCTGCACTCATATGCGCCGACGCGTCCAGAGCTGCCCCGAACCGGGCGGGCAGCAAAAAAACCGCCTGGGATCCTCGCCGCCCGCCCCGCTTCATCCGGGCCGTCAGAACCCTTGCAGGCATGGCTCTTTGCGTTCTCTGCTTCACAACCCGGATCCTGCCGCCGTCAGCGCGCAGCCGA
>CAZPGD010000142.1:0-5049 GCA_964585865.1 uncultured Hungatella sp.
GCCCGGAAGCGCGGACGGCCTTGAAGTTCTTTCGGATAGACGGACGGTATGATGTAGGAGAATGTACGCTGGTAGAGGTAAAAGCGACGACCGGAAATACAAAGAGTACGAAAACAATCCTGCGTCACCCCGAAAAGTATCATGTCGGCAGCGCAATCAAGCCGGGGGATTACAATACCGGAAGATCCGGATAGATATTGACCCTTCCGCTCTATATGGCATTCCTGTTGCGGGAACTTTGAAGCCGCTCCGTTGCATACTTACCGTGTTTTGACGCTGTGCCATTCCCCGTTTCCTACATGGAAGCACGCGGAGCGGTCGTATAGTTCTACGGTCGCATCCGTGCAAATACGAACGTGTTTTTCCGGCGCCTGCTCCGTTGTCGGGAGAGTGGCTGGCTGCTTTTGTTTCTTTCATCCGGAAAGGAACAGTTCGTATTTGCCCTCACACAGCGGAGGGTCGCCCGGAGCCAGACGCTCATAGCGTCAGGGGTGCCCCTCAGCGAGGTATGCTTCCGGGTGGGGTTTGGCTCGTCATCCGCGTTTAACCGCGCGTTCAAAGCGGTGGTCCACATGACGCCGGGACAGTACCGGAACCGGATTGCGGTATGAGAATCAGAAGGGATCCGCCTCTCTCAGGATCTGTATCTCCCGCGCGTACCCTTCCAGATCATTCGGGGTTTCCAAATAGAAAGGCAGTTCCCGCAGAGCCGGGTGCCGCACGACCCGCAGAAGCGCCGCAAGCCCGATCTTCCCCTCGCCGAGCCTCGCGTGGCGGTCTTTGCGCGCTCCCAGAGGGTTGAGGCTGTCGTTCAGATGGACGGCCTTCAGCCGCTTCAGCCCGATGACCCGGTCAAATTCGTTCAGCACTTCATCCAAATGTCCGGCGATATCATATCCTCCGTCCCAGACGTGGCAGGTATCGAAACAGATGCCGATTTTCGCGGACAGTTCCACCCGATCCAGAATTTCCCGGAGTTCTTCGAAACGTCCGCCCACTTCGCTGCCCTTGCCCGCCATGGTTTCCAGAAGGACCGTGGAACTCTGCTCCGGCGCCAGGACTTCGTTCAGCATCCGGCTGATCAGGTCAATACCGGTTTCAATCCCCTGCCCCACATGGCTCCCCGGGTGAAAATTATAGCTGCATCCCGGCGTGTGTTCCAGACGCCGCAGATCTTCCTTCATGGTTCTGCGGGCGAAATCCCGGACCGCTTCGTCGGCCGAGCAGGCGTTCAGCGTGTAGGGGGCGTGCGCCAGGATCCGGCGTATCCCGTGTTCCGGCGCGTATTTCAGAAACGCCTCCGTATCCGCCGGATCGATCGCTTTGGCGCTGCCGCCCCGCGGATTGCGTGTGAAGAACTGGAATGTGTTCGCGCCGATGGAAACGGCCGTTTTGGCCATGGCGAGATATCCTTTTGAAGACGAGAGATGGCAGCCGACAGTCAGCATGGCAGGTTCCTCCTGTTTGGATTGGATTTGCGGCGGGCAACGGCATTCTATCACGGATTTCCCGCGGCCGCAATATTTTCCGCGCGCCGAGACCGCGTTTTTCCGGCCGGTTCCGATCCGGGCGGTCCGGCAGGCCGATTTCCCGCGGCTGCAATATTTTCCGCACGCCGAGACCGCGTTTTTCTGGCCGGTTCCGGTCCGGGCGGTCCGGCAGACCGGCTTCCCGCCGCAAAAGTTCCCGTCGTCCGGTTCCCCTTGCCGCAAAAGTTTCCCGCCATCCGGTTCCCCCGCCGCACAAAGGGCTTGATTTTTCGTATTTATGTTTTAAAATGATGGCAGGGGTTAAAATGTTCCGCGTTTCATGTCTGTACGAAAAAGCATGACTTTGGGGTGTTTCAAAATACCTTTTGATCCCGACATCTTAGATAAGAGGAGAGCATACGAATGGAATTTTTAAAACGCAATTTCAATGTCATTCTGGTCTGTCTGCTGGAAGTTCTGGTCGGCGTCCTGCTTTTGGTGAATCCGGTCGGTTTCACATCGGTGATTATTATGGCCGTGGGCGCCGTGCTTTTGGTCGGGGGCGTATTATGCGTGATCGGATATTTCCGTTCCAACCCCATGGAAGCCGCGCTCAGAGGGACCTTGGCAAAGGGGCTGGCCATGCTGCTGGCGGGAGGGTTTCTGGTGTTAAAACCAACCTGGATTATCGAGAAGTTCCCGATCCTTACGATCCTTTACGGCATTGTGATTCTGTTTGGCGGCCTGTATAAAATTCAGTGGTTCGCCGACGCGCTAAGGATGAAAACCGGGAAATGGCTCTTCCACGCGATTGACGCGGTTGTTTCCCTTTTCTGCGCGTTCGTGATCCTGGCCGACCCGTTCGCGTCCACGGTTGTTCTGTGGATGTTTATCGGGGCTTCCCTGATTGTGGGGGCGGTTCTGGACGCGGTCGTTCTGTTTTTTTCCAAAGGAAACGCAAACTGAGCGGAGGGAACGCGGCGGCCGCGAAAAAGGCGGCGGATAAAGGGTTTTGCGCCGCGCGGCCGCGGAAAGAGGAGACGCCGGATATGGGCGGCAGGGGGCCGAAAAAGTGAAGAAACATATTTGCGCCGGCCTGCTGGCCCATGTGGACGCGGGAAAGACGACACTTTCAGAGGGGATCCTCTATCAGACGGGGACGATACGCAGGCTGGGGCGCGTGGACAACCGGGACGCGTTTCTGGATACGTACGAGTTGGAGCGAGCGAAGGGCATCACGATTTTTTCCAAGCAGGCTGTTTTTGATCTGGGCGATTTCCGCGTAACGCTTCTGGATACGCCGGGACATGTGGATTTTTCGGCGGAAATGGAGCGGACGCTGCAGGTGCTGGACTGTGCGGTGCTGGTGATCAGCGGGGCGGATGGCGTTCAGGGGCATACAGAGACACTGTGGCGGCTGCTTGGGCGGTACGGGGTGCCCGTCTTTCTTTTTGTCAACAAGATGGACCAGAACGGAACCGACTGGCAGGCTGTGCTGAAGGATCTGCGAAAGCGGCTGGACGGGAACTGCGTGCCGTTTAACGGGTTTGATCTGCGGCCGGTCGCGGGAACGGGCCGGAGCAAAGAGGCGGGGGAGAGTGCGGCGCCGGAGGCGGTCAGGGTTGTGCGGGACCCCGCGAAGCGTTGGAAGGAAGAGGTGCTGCGGGAGATTGCCGGCCGCGGGGAGGAGTTTCTGGAAGAACTGGCCATGTGTGACGAGCATGTGATGGAAGCCTATCTGGAAAACGGGACGGTAAGCCGCGGCGACGTCTGCCGCATGATTGCGGAACGGGAGGTGTTTCCCTGCTTTTTCGGTTCGGCGCTGAGATTGTGGGGCGTGGAGGAACTGCTGGCCGGGCTGGAGAAATTCGGCGACGGGCTGACCGCGGAGAGCGCCGCCGGGAGCGGCCGGCGGAGCGGGTCGGCGGTGCGTACGGCCGCGGACGGGAAAGCGCCGGAAGGAACCGCGCGGGGAGCGGCGGGCAGCGTGCCGGCGGCGCGTACGGCCGCGGACAGGAAGTCGTCGGAAGGGACCGCGCGGGGAGCGGCGGGCAGCGGACCAGCGGCGCGTACGGCCGCGGACGGGAAGGCTCCGGAAGGAACCGCATGGGGAGCGGCGAAAAGCGTGCCGGCGGCGCGTACGGCCGCGGACAGGAAGTCGCCGGAAGGAACCGCGCGGGGAGCGGCGAGCAGCGTGCCGGCCGGTTCCGGGCAGCCGGCGGCCTTTGGAGCCAGAGTGTTTAAGATTTCCCGTGATGAACAGGGAACCCGTCTGACTCATATGAAGATCACCGGGGGTGTGCTGCGGGTGAAGGACACGCTGCCTTCCCCCGGCGGCGATGGGGAGAAGGTTAATCAGATCCGGATCTATTCGGGTGCAAAATATGAGACGGCGGCGGAAGCCGGTCTGGGAACGATCTGCGCGGTGACGGGACCGCAGTCTACCTATGCGGGGGAGTGTCTGGGAGCGGAAGCGGGAAACGGCCCGGAAGTCCCGCTGCTGGAGCCGGTGCTTACCTACCGGGTGATCCTTCCGGCGGACTGTGACGCGCACGGGATGCTCCTCAAACTCCGCCAGCTGGAAGAAGAGGATCCGATGCTGCATATCACTTGGAACGAGACTCTGGGTGAGATCCAGGCGCAGGTCATGGGAGCGGTGCAGATCGAGGTCCTGAAAAGCCTGATTAAGGAAAGGTTCGGCGTGGAGGCGGAGTTCGGGGCCGGGCATATCGTATATAAGGAAACGATCACGGCCGCGGTGGAAGGCGCCGGACATTTTGAACCGCTGCGTCACTACGCGGAAGTCCGGCTGCTCATGGAACCGGCTCCGCGCGGAAGCGGGATACATTTTGATACGGTCTGCGGGACGGATACGTTGGATATAAACTGGCAGCGGCTGATCCTGGCGAATCTGGAAGAGAAGCGTCATGTCGGCGTGCTTACGGGGGCGCCCGTTACGGATATGAAGATCACCCTGCTGGCGGGGCGGGCGCATCTGAAGCATACGGAAGGCGGGGATTTCCGCCAGGCGGCCTGCCGGGCCGTGCGCCAGGGGCTGATGGAGGCGCTGTCGGCCGGCGCGTACCTGCTTCTGGAACCGTGGTACCGGTTCCGGCTCGAAGTGCCGCCGGAGTCGGTGGGGCGCGCGCTGTCGGATCTGGAACGGATGAGCGCGCGGTTTACAGGGCCGGCAATGGAGAACGGCGGCATGGCCGTGATCACGGGGGAAGCCCCGGCCGCGGAGATGGGGAATTACCAGTCGGACGTGGTCTCGTATTCCAGGGGGAAAGGGCGGCTCTCCTGCAGTCTGAGCGGGTACGGGCCCTGCCACAATCCGGAGCAGGTGACGGCCGCTTCCGGGTATGACCCGGAACTGGATCCGGATAATCCCTGCGGGTCGGTATTCTGCTCCCACGGAGCCGGCTTCGGGGTGGACTGGTACGCGGTGAAGGACTATATGCATTCGGAGAGCCCGCTGCCTCCGGCTGACCGGGGAAGCCGCGGGGGAGACGCGCCGGGGAAGGAGAAAAATACGGGGCCGGGAGCGGGCGCGTCCGAAGCGGCGGAACGAAAAGCCGGA
>CAZPGD010000143.1:0-5008 GCA_964585865.1 uncultured Hungatella sp.
GGAGGCGCACTCCCGACCCTGGCATCATCACAGAGAAGGGAGAGTCTGATCATGCCGGTCAAATATGTGTTTGTCACCGGAGGCGTCGTGTCCGGGCTGGGGAAGGGGATTACCGCCGCGTCCCTCGGCCGCCTCCTCAAAGCCCGCGGCTACCGCGTGACCATGCAGAAATTCGATCCGTATATCAATATCGATCCGGGAACCATGAACCCTGTCCAGCACGGAGAGGTATTTGTCACCGACGACGGGGCGGAGACGGATCTGGATCTGGGGCACTACGAACGTTTTATCGACGAAAGTCTCACGAAAAATTCCAATGTCACCACGGGGCAGGTCTACTGGAACGTTCTCCACAAGGAACGGCGCGGCGATTACGGCGGCGGCACCGTTCAGGTTATCCCGCACATCACCAATGAAATCAAAAGCCGTTTTCACCGCAATTTCACCACCAAAGAAACCGAAATCGCCATTATTGAGGTCGGCGGCACCGTGGGCGACATCGAAAGCCAGCCGTTTCTGGAAGCCATTCGCCAGTTCATGCGGGAAATGGGACCCGGCAACGCGATGCTGATCCACGTGACGCTGATCCCCTATCTGAAAGCTTCCGGCGAACTGAAAACCAAGCCCACCCAGGCCAGCGTCAAGAATCTGCAGAGCATGGGCCTCTGGCCGGACGTCATCGTCTGCCGGACGGAACACCCCTTAGACGACAGCATCCGCGCGAAAATCGCTCTCTTCTGCAACGTGCCCCAAAGCCACGTCCTTCAGAATCCGGACGTGGACGTTCTCTACGAAGCCCCCCTTGCCATGGAAAAGGAACATCTGGCCGAAGTGGCCTGCGAATGTCTCAATCTTCCCTGTCCGGAACCGGATCTGGAAGACTGGAAAGCCATGATCGAAGCCTGGAAGAATCCCCGCCGGACCGTCACCGTGGCGCTGGTAGGCAAATACATCCAGCTCCACGACGCCTATATTTCCGTGGTCGAGGCGCTGAAACACGGCGGCGTGGCCAATCACGCGGAGGTCCGCATCCAATGGGTGGATTCCGAAAGGGTAACTCCGGAAAACGCGGACGAAATTCTGGGCGGCGCGAGCGGGATCCTGGTCCCGGGCGGTTTCGGCGACCGCGGGATCGACGGCAAAATCTGCGCCATCCGCTATGCCCGGGAACACGGCGTCCCCTTCCTGGGCCTCTGTCTGGGAATGCAGCTTGCCATTGTCGAATTTTCGCGAAACGTAGCCGGCCTCACCGGCGCGCACAGCGTCGAACTGGACCCTTCCACCGATTATCCGGTAATCCATCTGATGCCCGATCAGGACGGCGTTGAAAATATCGGCGGCACCCTGCGCCTGGGTTCCTATCCCTGCGTACTGGACAAATCCTCCAAAGCGTACGCCCTTTACGGACAGGAACGGATCGCGGAACGGCACCGCCACCGCTATGAGGTGAACAATGATTACCGGAACGTCCTGATGAAACACGGGATGCTTCTCTCCGGCATTTCCCCCGACGGCCGGATCGTGGAAATGATCGAGCTACCGGAACACCCCTGGTTCGTGGCGACCCAGGCCCACCCGGAACTGAAGTCCCGTCCCAACAAGCCCCATCCGCTGTTCAAGGGGTTTATCGAAGCGGCGCTGAAGAAGCAGGACGGCAGCTTATAAAGCGAAGATACGGGAAAATACCGTTTCGACCGGCCTCCCATGCCGACACCACGCAACCGCAGACTCCGTCTCCGAACCGGCACCATGCGGCCGCAGGCTCCGTCTCCGAACCGACGCCTTTCGACCGCAGACTCCGTCTCCGAACCGGCACTGTGTGGCCTGCCGGATCGGGCCGTCCACACACCGGTGCCGTGCAGTCCGTGTGGGCATCCGCACTTCGGCGCCGCGCGGCCCGGCCCCCTATGAGTGCTCGCTCGCCCAGACCACTTCCGCAAGCATTTCCGCGGTCATACCCGTGTGAAATTCCTTCTTCGTTTCGCGGATCACCTCGGGTCTCGGCTCGTCGCAGGGCGTTTTATCCGACACCCGTGCCGCCAGCCATCTGTACGCTTCCCTCGCGTCAGACGCAAGGACGCGCTTCATCTCCGACGCCACCATGAAGGCCGCCGTCTGGGCCCCGCAGATATTCGTATGCGTATAATCCCCCGGCACAAACAGCGGTTTCACCGCGTCCCTGCCCCGGACCATGATATCGTTCATGCTGACGCCATGCAGATCCAGCACCGGCACATCCATTTCCTTCCCCAGTTCCAGACAAACGGCCGCATTGGCCTCCAGCAGATCATGATAGCCGCTGCCGTCCTCGTGCCAGGTATTTCTGGCAAGCGGCGTCACCAGCACCGGGTACAGCCCGGCCCGGCGGTTTTCCTCGATATACCGCGCCAGATTATCCCTGTAACCGCCGCGGGCACGCAGGTGCTTATGCTTCTGGTCATTGTGCCCGAACTGCAAAAACAGATAATCGCCCGGCTTCCGGCAGTTCTCGATGATTCCGTAAAATCCCAGTTCGCGAAATGTCTCCGTAGTCAGGCCGGAATAGGCGTGATTGGCGACCGCCACGCCTTCCTGCAGATAGTACGGCAGCATTTGACCCCAGCCGGAATAATTCGTTTCCGGCTCGCAGGGGCGGTCCGCCGGCTGGTCCGTGACCGTAGAATCGCCCGCCAGATGGATCACCGGGCACCGCGTCTCCTCCACGGAAACAATCCGGACCCGGTCCCCGTCAAAAGGCTCCTCCGCCAGCACGTTCACATCCACCGACAGATCCCGCTTTACGCCTTCCTCCGCCCGCGGGATCACGTCGCAAACCTCCACGCACAGGCGGATCCGGAAAGTTTCTCCGGCCGCCAGTTCGGGAACCGCCGCGCAAAGACGCCTGCGCCTGGCGAAGATCCGTACTTTTCGCATCTCCCGCCGCGGCCGGATTTCCAGCGTCACCAGGTACTGGCCGGACCGCGGCACAAAAAACTCCATTTGCAGTTCCCGATTCTCCACAAAACACCGGCGCTCCGGGACACCCTGCGAACGTTCGCCGCCCAGGGCGTTTCCCTCCGCAGATCCGCACTCAACCGTCTCTCGCTCCGGACCGCTCCGCGAACGTCCGCCGCCCAGGGCGTTTCCCTCCGCAGATCCGCACTCAACCGCCTCTCGCTCCGGGACACCCCGCGAACGTCCGCCGCCCAAGGCGTTTCCCTCCGCAGATCCGCGCTCAACCGCCTCTCGCTCCGGGCCGCTTCGCGAACGTTCGCCGCCCAGGGCGTTTCCCTCCGCAGATCCACGCTCAACCGTCTCCTGCATCTCCGCGCACATAATCAGAAACGCTCCCACGCCGTGCAGATCATTGACCGACACCGGCCGGGCGCAGTAGTGGGCATAATCCCCTACCCCCGTGCCTACGCAGACGTTCCCGATCCGTATGTCCGGACCATCCCAGTCCAGACTGCGGATCACCGCCCGGTACCCGCGCTCCGCCGCCCGCAGATACGCTTCCCCCAGGATCCCGTTCCTGACGGCCTTGCAAATCGCCGCCACATAAAGGCAGCTGCAGGAATTTTCCAGCCAGTTCCCTTCCTGCCCGCCCTTATCCACCACCTGGTACCAGCGCCCCTCCCCGGACTGGTAACGGCAAAGCGCCGTCAGCAAATCACGCACCAGTGCGCACAATTCCCCGCGGCGCGGATGATCCTTCGGCACAAAATCCAGTTCATCCAGCACCGCCACCGGCACCCAGCCCATGGCGCGTCCCCAGAACTCCGGCGAAAGACCGGTCTCCGGATCCGCCCACGGCGCCCGTTTCGAATAGTCCCACGCATGGTGCCAGAGCCCGGTCTTTTTATCCTCCGTCTTTTCCCGCATCAGAAGCGCCTGCTCCACCGCGATTTCCAGAAATTCCGGACGCCCGAAACGGCTCGCGTATTCGGCGCAGATCGGTCCGCCCATATAAAGCCCGTCCAGCCACATTTGATCGGGCAGGTTCGCCTTATGGAAAAATCCGCCCGCCTCGTTCCTCGGAAAATGCTTCACGAGATCCGCCAGATGATCAAGAATCTTCCTGTACCGTTCGTCTCCCGTTCTTTCATACAGCGGAAATAAAAGGATTCCCGGCTGAATATCGTCCAGCTGCCCCGGATCATAATGGAGGATCCGGCCGTCCGCGTCCGTCACGGCGTCGACCCAGTCCTTCACATACTGAAAATATTCTTCCCTGCCGCTGAGCCGGTACATCTTATACACGCCGGAAAGGAATACCCCCTGGTGGTAATGGAACCGTCCCTTCGGCGGAAGATCGGCCGCCGCGAATTTCCTCATCATCGTATCCGCCGCGGCCCGCCCGTAATCCAGCGGCGTCCGGTTTTCCGAATTCCCGGCAGCCGCGCTCTTGTTTCCCATAACCGTTCACCCCTTTTTCCGTCAGGCAGAATCCGTATTCGTCGTTCATCAGACGCCTCTTCCGGCCGTATCAGTCGTAAACGGACTCTTCCTCCCATTCCAGGATCCGTCCCGTTTCCGCGTCGATTTCAAAATCATATTCCCGTTTATTGTAAATCAGCGAGCCCTCGTAAATGCTTCTCCCGTCGTCATTATCCAGATGCATACGGATATCCTGTTCCGAAGCCTGGGGAACCTGCTGCAGTACAATCTGGCGGATCTGGGCTTCCGTCAGCATAGTGCCTGCCTGACCTGCCTGGGAACGCTCCTGCCGGTGGAAATCATCATCAATATCCATGTCCTTGCTCCGGATCTGGCCGGATACCGCGTCAATATCGTAATCGTACTCCTGATTCCCGACATAGAAATCGACCTCATACTCCCAGACCATATCGTCTCTTTCCAGACGGACCCTGACTCCGGATAAATCTCCCGCCGATACCTGCGCGTCCGCCAGCGCAATCCCCTGCGCCTGTTCCTCCGTAATAAATTCGCCGTCCGCACCCGGAAGAGGCGTATTCTGCGAAATTTGCGCCGACGGCTGTCCATCGGCTCCCGGCTGTCCCGCAGACTG
>CAZPGD010000144.1:0-5005 GCA_964585865.1 uncultured Hungatella sp.
ACCGGCCGGCAGACCGGAAAAGAGGAGAGCATGACTGTCCGCTGCCTGTATGCCGGCGATCCCGCGTACAGGGAGGAAACGAACGATCATTCGCTGCTGCTGGAAGTTTCTTACGGCCGGGCGGGCCTTCTTCTGACCGGCGATATGTCGTCGGAAGGGGAGCGGAGATGGATGGAAGGGCAGGCGGAACGAACGATGACCGACGATGGCGGGGCGGGTCGCCTGGCGGCGGACGGCTGGCAGGCCGGATGGACGGCGGGTGCGAATGACGCGGCGGGCCGAGCGGCGTTTCCGCTTTCCGGTCCGGTTCATGTTTTGAAGGTTGGCCATCATGGTTCCGACGGGTCTTCATCGGCGGAGTTTCTGGAACTGACAGACCCGGTCTGGACGGTGATTTCCTGCGGGGCGAAAAACCGTTACGGACATCCGGGGAAGGAAACGATGGAGCGGCTGCGGGAGCGGGGATGCGAGAATTTCCTGACCATGGAGAGGGGAGCGGTCATGGTCCGTGTCGATGAGGAGACGATTGCCATCGACGGATATGTTTCAGACGGTACGCGGGGGCGGTGAATGCGGGTCAGATCCGGACTCGTGTCCGTTGTTTGCCGCCGGCATGTCCGTGTGTTACGGAGCCGGGAATTGCGGTTGAGTACGCGATGCGGGGAATGTGCGAGAGGTGTCGCAGACGAGTCACATTGCCCGTGCGGGTATTTCCGCGATGCGCCGTCTGAACTGTTATGATTTCCATGCTGTGCGGGAAGAGGGAAATGAGAAAATTCCTTGCATTTCCAAGGGTTTTTCGATATACTGTTATGCGGCTCCGCAACGCGCCGAAAGCGTAGGGCAGCCAAGTTTGCCGGTTTTGCGGGCGCCGCGCGATTTTTTGTCAGGGTGCCGTGCGAGTTTTTTGACGGGACGCCGCGTGATTTTCGATGGGATGCAGTGTGATTTTTTGACAGGGCGCTGTGCGAGTTTTTGACGGGACGCCGCGAGTTTTTGGCAAAGCGCCGCATGAGTTTTCGGAGAGGGCGCCGCGCAGGTTTTTGACAGGCAAGGAGGAAGTATCCATGGTAAGAGCGATCGTAGGAGCAAACTGGGGCGATGAGGGGAAGGGCAAGATTACGGACATGCTGGCGAAGGAATCCGATATTGTGATCCGTTTCCAGGGCGGCAGCAACGCCGGCCATACCATCGTCAACGAATACGGGAAATTCGCGCTTCATCTGTTGCCTTCGGGCGTATTTTACGGCCATACCGCCAACATTATCGGCAACGGCGTGGCGCTGAATATTCCTTATCTGATAAATGAGATCCAGTCCCTGGCGGACAGGGGAGTGCCTAAGCCCCGGGTCCTGGTATCGGACCGCGCCCAGATCCTTATGCCTTACCATGTGCTGTTTGATACGTATGAGGAGGCCCGGCTGGCCGGCAAATCGTTCGGTTCCACCAAGTCCGGCATCGCCCCCTTCTATTCGGATAAATACGCGAAGATCGGTTTTCAGGTCAGCGAATTGTTTGATGAGGAGACATTGAAAGAGAAGGTTCAGAGAGTCTGCGAACTGAAAAATGTAATGCTTGTGCACCTGTATCACGAACCGCCCCTTGATCCCGATGAACTGCTGGAGACGCTTCGCGGGTACCGCGGTATGATTGAGCCTTATGTCTGCGATGTATCCGCTTACCTTCATCAGGCGCTGGAGGAGGGCCGGCGGATCCTGTTGGAGGGGCAGCTCGGTTCCTTAAAGGATCCGGATCACGGGATTTATCCCATGGTCACGTCCTCGTCGACGCTGGCGGCTTACGGGGCCATCGGCGCCGGGATCCCGCCCTATGAGATCAAAAACATCACGGCCGTGGTGAAAGCGTATTCCAGCGCGGTGGGAGCGGGAGCGTTTGTCAGCGAGATTTTCGGAGACGAGGCGGAGGAACTGAGGAAACGCGGGGGAGACGGCGGCGAGTACGGCGCGACCACCGGCCGTCCCAGGCGGATGGGGTGGTTCGACGCGGTGGCTACCCGGTACGGGTGCCGGATCCAGGGCGCGACGGAGGCGGCTCTGACGGTGCTGGACGTGCTCGGGTACCTGGATGAACTGCCTGTTTGTATAGGTTACGAGATCGAAGGGAAGGTTACACGGGATTTCCCGACCACGGTGCGGCTGGAGAAGGCGAAGCCCGTTTACGAGAAGCTGCCGGGGTGGAAATGCAATATCCGCGGCATCAGGAAATACGGGGAACTGCCGGAAAACTGCCGCCGGTACGTGGAATTTATCGAACGGGAGATTGGCGTGCCCATTACCATGGTGTCCAACGGTCCCGGGCGAGAGGAGATCATTTACCGCTGATTTGTGCCGCCCCTTGCTTTTCACTTCCCGTTTATCTGTGTACCCGTCGCTTTTTATTGGCTACCGGTTTGTGCTTTTTGTTTTGGGGCGGGAATCGTCGTTCTGTTTTTGCCGGGATTCGTTTTCCTGCTTTTGCCCGGGCCTCGGTCCCCGCATCTGGCGGGTAATGATGAGGAAGGCGTAAATCACCGCCGGCACTACGATGGTGCAGAACAGCGCCGCCATCAGGCAGCTTTTGGCTAAAGGGCTGTCGAGCAGGGCGCAGATGACGGTGACGAGGTAAAGGCCGGCGATAAGCGCCAGCGCCGCGACGGCAAGAATACGCCGCAGGGGCCATTTGCCGCCGTTTGCGGATTGTTTTTTCATGGGAATTGTCCTTTCCTTTACTCTGCCAGAGTTTCCCAGGTCCGGTACAGGGACTCCAGCCGGGCCTGAATCTCTTCTTTTTCCTGATTAATCGCGATCAGCCGGGAGACGTCGGTGATGATATCCGGCTGCTTAAGCAGTTCGTTCAGCTCGTTATCCCGCTCTTCCAGGGCGGTAATGGCGTCTTCCGTCTTTTTCAGATCATTCTGCCGTTTGCGCAGACGCGCCTGCTCTTCCTTTTTCGCTTTCCAGACTTGCCTGGTATCAGACGGATCGGCGGAAACAGTCTGCGCCGTCCATGGAGTGCCGGAGGAATGGGAGCGGGTGGAAACGGTTCCGGTTTCGCTGCCTCCGGAGGAACCGTTGGGAGTGTTCCGGTCCAGATAGACGCGGTTTAAGTGTTCCCGCTTTTCCAGATAATAGTCGTAGTTTCCGATATAATTGATAAATTGTCCGCCGGTCAGTTCCAGGATCCGGGTGCAGGTCCTGTTGATGAAATAGCGGTCGTGGGAGACGTAAAGGACCGTGCCGGTATATTGGCGAAGCGCGTCCTCAAGAATCTCCTTGGATGTGATGTCCAAATGGTTGGTAGGTTCGTCCAGAATCAGGAAATTGGCGTCGGCCAGCATGAGTTTGGCCAGAGAGACGCGGCCGCGCTCCCCGCCGCTTAAGTCCCGGATCTGTTTGAAAACGTCGTCCCCGGTGAAGAGGAAGGCGGCAAGGACGTTGCGGATGCGGGTGTTGTTCAGACCCGGGTAGGTGTCCTGCAGTTCGTCAAAAAGCGTTTTTTCCATGTGGAGCACCTGATAATCCTGATCGTAGTAGGCGATTTTTACCCGCGAGCCCAGCGTGATCTCGCCGGCGTCGGCGGGGAGCATTTCGTTGATAATCTTCAGGAATGTGGTTTTACCGGTCCCGTTATTGCCGATAATGGCAACCCGCTCCCCGCGGCGGATGTCGATATCCACGCCGGAAAAAAGACGGTTGCTGCCGAAGGATTTGGCCAGACGGCGGACGGTCAGGACTTCCTCGCCACTGACGGTCTCCGGCTCCAGGCGCAGCCGCATTTCATCGCGGACTTCCGCCGGTTTCTCGAGAATATCCATTTTAGCGAGCTGCTTTTCCCGGCTCTCGGCGCGTTTGACGGATTTTTCCCGGTTGTAGGACTTGAGACGGGCAATAACCTCTTCCTGACGGCGAATTTCCTGCTGCTGGTTCATATAGGCTTTCAGCCTGGCCTCCCGCAGCCGGGCGCGTTTTTGGCTATAAGCGGTATAATTGCCCGGAAATACGCTTCCGGCACCATTTTCCAGCTGGATAACCTTGGTGACGATCCGGTCCAGAAAATACCGGTCATGGGCGACAATGACGACGGCCCCGCGATAGTTGAGCAGGTAGGTTTCCAGCCAGGCGATCGAGGCCATGTCGAGATGGTTGGTGGGCTCGTCCAGCAGAATGAGATCCGGGCGGGAGAGCAGGAGTTTTCCCAGAGATACGCGGGTCTTCTGTCCCCCGGAGAGGGTGGAGACCGCTCTGGAGAAATCCGCCTCTTCAAATCCCAGGCCCTTTAAAACGCCGGTGATCTCGCTGCGCCAGCTGTAACCTTCCGCCAGTTCAAATTGATGGGTCAGGCGGGTATAGGTTTCAAGCATCCGGTCCAGTTCCCGGCCGGACGCGTGCTTCATTTCCTGCTCCAGACCGCGGATGCGTTCTTCCATGTCGATGACGGCGCGTTTGACTTCCAGGAGTTCTTCGTAAATGCTGCGGCTGCCGGTCAGGTCCTGATTCTGTGCCAGATAGCCCAGTGTCCGGCCCCGTGAGAGCACGGCGGTGCCCTCGTCCGGCTGCAGTTCGCCGGCGATGATTCTCAGCAGCGTGGTTTTGCCCGCGCCGTTGACGCCGACGATGGCGGCTTTTTCATTGTCTTCTATATGAAATGAAATATCATTCAGGATCACATCGCCGCCGAATGCTTTCGTGATGTGACTGCAGGACAGGATCATGGGTTTCTCCTTTGGATCATGCGGTTTCCTTGCGTATGCGGTCCGGACGGCGCTGCCCGGACGGCCTTTAGTATAATATGGATCGGGGAAAGTTGCAATCCTTAGATTGTGGCGTCCGGTCCGTTCCGGATGCGGGATGCGGGAAACGGTCGTTATTTTACGCAGAAAGAATGAAAAAAATGGCTTCATGCGGGGAGAACGGGACGTCTGCTCCCCGTTTTTTTACGCCGATAAAGAATAAAATGTCGTAGAGTATTCAATTCTACGACACGTTTTTTTGTCTATCCATCTCTT
>CAZPGD010000145.1:0-1068 GCA_964585865.1 uncultured Hungatella sp.
ATGCGGCAGTCCTTCATGTCGATCTGCACGTCCACTTCCTCCGCTTCCGGCATGACGGCCACCGTGGCCGTAGAAGTATGGATCCGGCCGCCGCTTTCCGTCTCCGGCACCCGCTGGACGCGGTGAACGCCGCTCTCATATTTTAATTTGGAATAGGCGCCCTTGCCGGTAATCATGGCCACCACTTCCTTAAAACCGCCGATGCCGCTCTCGCTCAGGCTGACAATCTCGACTTTCCAGTGGTTGCGCTCCGCGTAATTCGCGTACATGCGGTAAAGTTCCGCCGCGAAAAGCGCTGCTTCCTCACCGCCCGCGCCCGCGCGGATTTCCAGAATAATGTTCTTGTCGTCGTTGGGGTCCTTGGGAAGCAGCAGGATTTTCAGCTGCCGTTCCAGTTCGCCGGTACGCTGCCGGGCGTCAGACAGTTCCTCCTTCGCCAGTTCCCGCAGTTCCTCGTCGTGCTCTTCTTCCAGGATCGCCAGACTGTCCCGGGCGTCCTGATCGGCCTTTTTATAAGCTTTATACGTATCCACAAGCGGGGCCAGATCCGCCTGCTCCTTCATCAGCTTCCGGAAACGGTTCTGATCTTCCGTGACGCCGGGGCTGTTCAGTTCCCGCATCAGTTCTTCATAATGATTCAAAATATCTTCTAAACGATCAAACATTCTTTTCTCCTCCCGCGCGTGCCCGGACTACCCGGTCCAGACCCGGCAGATCCTTAAAGACTTCCGGTCCGCGAAAGCCGGCTCCTGTCAGAATTTCGCACACGGCCCCGGCCTGATCGCATCCGATTTCCAGATAAACCGTGCCGCCGGGATTCAGCCATTTCACGGCGTCCCGCGCGATCCTGCGGTAAAAATCCAGCCCGTCCGCGCCGCCGTCCAGCGCCAGCCGCGGTTCATAATCGCGTACTTCCGGCTGCAGACCGCTGATTGTCTCAGTGGGGATATAAGGCGGGTTGGAAACCAGAATATCATAGCGGCTCCCCGGCGGCAGCGCACCGAATAAATCCCCCCGGCACAGCCGGAAACGCCGCCCTCCCCGGGATGTCCCGCGCTCTCCGTCGCC
>CAZPGD010000145.1:1168-4972 GCA_964585865.1 uncultured Hungatella sp.
TTCCCGCCGCCGGAGTCTTCCCGCGTTACGCTCCATTCCTTACCCAGCAAACGCCTCGCGTTTTCTTTCGCCACGGCCAGAGCCTCTTCCGACACATCGGCCGCCGTCACATCGCGGAACGCTCCCCGGACGGCCAGACTGACGGCAATACATCCGGACCCGGTACACAGATCCAGAAGTTTGGGCGGACACGCCCGCCCGGCGGCCGTTTCTTTGTCTCCCGCGCGGCGCTCCGTATCCTTCAGCACCAGTTCGACAAGCGTTTCCGTATCCTGACGCGGAACCAGCACATCCCGGCTGACAGTAAATTTCAGGCCCATAAATTCCTGATAGCCAAGAATCTGCTGGAGCGGTTTCCCCGCGGCGCGCTCCTCAATCATGCGGCGGTAGCGGCCTGCCGCTTTCTCCGCGCCGGCCGTTTGTTCAGGCGGCAGCATCCGCTCCGCCAGAAAGCGGGCCATATTCATCTGAAACGCTTCCAAAAGCAGCAAACGGCTGTTCTGCTCCGCTTCGCCGACGCCGGCCCTCTCCAATTTTTCCGTGCCTTCCGCAAGCAGCTGATACAGTGTCACCGCGCCATCACTCCGTCCGTTCCTCTTCTTTCCGCCCCGGCCCGCGCTCAGTTTCCCGTCTCCCCGAAATTTTCTTTCAGATACGTCCGCCAGTCAAACACCGCGTCCACGGCGGCAATGGCCACCTCGATCATACTGTCGTCCGGTTCTTTCGTCGTCATGCCCTGCATCCACAGTCCCGGTTTGCTAAGCAGGTTTACCAGCCAGTTGTCGCTGCGCCCCGCCAGTCGCAGGAACTCATACGATACCCCGGCAATCACCGGGATCAGCAGGATCCGGCTGACAACCTTCAGCACGAATCCGTCCACACGCACAACCATAAAGAACAGAATGCTGATCATCATGACAATAATCAGGAAACTGGTGCCGCAGCGCTTGTGCTGTCTGGAACTTTTGCGGACATTGTCTACATTCAGTTCCATGCCGTGTTCCAGACAGTTGATACATTTATGCTCCGCTCCATGGTACATAAACGTCCGGCGAATGTCTTCCATTCTCGACACAATCTGTATATATATAATGAAGATACCCACCCGGAGGATCCCTTCGATAAACGCCATCAGCGTATCCGAGGGAACGAGCGGTTTCAGAAGACGGCTGATGCCCAGCGGCAGAACCAAAAAAATGGCCACCGCCGCGATCACGGAAAACACCATAACCGCCGTCATCAGATATTTCTCCAGCTTCTCCCCGAACGTCTTCTCCAGCCACAGTTCCAGCCTGCCCGGCTGCTCTTCCTCCTCATCGTCCTCAAAAAAACCGGCGGAAAGCGTCAGGGTCTTCATCCCCAGAATCAAAGAATCGGCAAAGTTGAAAATACCGCGGATAAACGGCAGGGAAAACAGCTTTACCTTTTCCGTCAGGCTGACGTAGCGATCCTTTACAACAACGATCTCGCCGTCCGGCTTGCGCACCGCCGTGGCGTAATCGTCTTGATTTTTCATCATGACCCCTTCAATGACGGCCTGGCCGCCGATCCCGGAATATTTCATCTGCTGTCACCTCAAACATGGCCGGCCACGTGCGTTTCCCCCGCCGCAGCAAGCCGCCCGGCCCCGCGCACCCCCGCTCAGACCCCCGCCGCGTCCCGTAAAAAGCGCACAAAAACAGGTTGGTCCCCAGTGATTTCCACTCAGTCCCAACCCTGCTCTCAGAACTCCGGCTAATTTCCCAAACCGTACTTACGGTTGAACTTATCAATACGTCCGCGGGCCGCGGCAGCCTTCTGCTGGCCTGTATAGAACGAATGGCACTTGGAACATACCTCTACGTGAATCTCCTTCTTCGTGGAGCCCGTCACAAACTCATTCCCGCAGTTGCAGGTAACTTTCGCCTGATAATAAGCGGGATGAATACCTTCCTTCATCTCTCTCACCTCTTCACATTATTTCTGTGCAATCATGAACCGCCTGTCTTCCCATCCGTATCGCAGCGAAGAACGATGATTGCTCGCTCCCTGCTTCTGCGGAACAGCCTAGTCAGTATAGCACAGATATTCCGGATATGCAAGCGGAACGTGGAATATTATCAAAAAAACCGCATTCTCTTTGTATTTTCAATAAATTCCCGGTTGGTCCGCGTCTTGGAAAACAGGTCCAGAATCCGCTCCACCGCCTCTTCCTGCTTCAGACCGTTGGTCGCCTTGCGAATGATGTCCACACATTCCTGCTCGTCCCTGGTCAGCAGAAGATGATCGTTGCGGGTGCCGGATTTCACGATATCAATAGCCGGGAAAATCCGTTTCTCGGAAAGCTTGCGGTCCAGAACCAGTTCCATATTGCCGGTCCCCTTAAATTCCTCATAAACCACATCGTCCATACGGCTGCCCGTATTCACCAGCGCCGTGGCCAGAATCGTCAGGCTTCCACCCTCACGCATATTGCGGGCGGCGCCAAAGAAACGCTTCGGCATGTGCAGCGCGGCCGGGTCCATGCCGCCCGACAGCGTGCGCCCGCTCGGCGGGACCACAATGTTGTAGGCGCGGGCCAGCCGGGTGATGCTGTCGAGAAGAATGATCACGTCGCGGCCGTGCTCCACCAGACGGCGCGCGCGTTCCACCACCATTTCGGACACTCTTTTGTGGCGCTCCGGCAGTTCGTCAAAGGTGGAATAGATTACCTCCACATTTTTCCCCACCACGGATTCCTTGATATCGGTCACTTCTTCCGGACGTTCATCAATCAGCAGAATAATCACGTGCATCTCCGGATGATTGATCGTGACGGCCTGCGCTACCTGCTTTAACAGGGTCGTTTTTCCGGCCTTGGGCGGGGATACGATCATGCCTCTCTGCCCCTTGCCGATCGGGGCCAGCAGATCCAGCACGCGCATGGCGGTGGAATTCGGCCTGCCCGGCGTTTCCATATGAAGCCTCTCCGTCGGGAAAATGGGCGTCAATTTCTCAAAACTGGGGCGGTTCTCCAAAACGGACGGCGGGTAGCCGTTGATGCTCCTTACATATAAAAGGGCGGCAAATTTTTCCGACGCGGTCTTGACACGGCGGCTCCCCACCAGAATATCGCCGGTCTTCATATTAAAACGACGGATCTGCGACGGCGCTACATAGACGTCGTTCTCCCCGGGCAGGAAATTCTCGCAGCGGATGAACCCGAACCCGTCCGGCATAACTTCCAGAATGCCGTTGGCCTCAATGCCGCTGTCCAGTTCCGCGATATCCTGGACCGTCTGATCCGGAAATTGTGCCTGGATCTGCGGGGTAATGCCGGTTGACGGAGCCCTCGATCCTTCCGCTTTCGGTGTTTCCGCCACTGAAATCTCCTGGACCGGAGCGGGCCGCGGCGATTCGTTTCGGATGCCTGTCCCGCTGTCGCCGCGATAGCCGTAGGTCTGTCTGCCGTACCCGGGTCTTCCCGTCTGGCGCTGCCCCCGGAACGAATTATTATCCCCGCGGCGGAAAGTATCTCCCCGGTCTCCCCTCTCCCCGCCGTCCGTCCGCCGGTAGCCGGAACGGCCGCCGCTCTCCGTCTGGACCCCGGAAAACTGGGGGGCCGGACCGGCTATGCCCGTTTCCTCTTCCACCGCTTCCGGCGCGTACATATCCTGCTGCGCGGCCGTTCCCGGCATTCCCGCCGCTTCCGGCGCGCCCTCCGCCGGCTGCATGTCCGCTCTTTCCGCGTCCGCGGCACGGCCGGCCGTTCCTCTCCCCGGACGGGAATACGTTCCCCGCGCTTCCGACGCGCCCGCCGCAGGCTGCATGTCCGCTCCTTCCGTG
>CAZPGD010000146.1:0-2381 GCA_964585865.1 uncultured Hungatella sp.
ACGAAGAAGTGGTTGACAAAGGAACCGGCGGGGAGTATATTTTTTCTGTCAGAAGTAAAGGCGCTCTGTGCGGGGGCGTCTTTTACGTTTTTACTGCCTTGCGGGAAAGGGAGCGGCCCGGGCCGCCCGGGAAGCACCGCGGGACGGATTTCGGGAAGGAGCACGAAAATGTATGAGCTGATCGACCATAAGGAGCCTATCAACCGTCTGCTGGCCAGATACGGAGTCAAATTCGGGATCTATAAGAATCATGAGTTTCACGAGCAGCTGTTTCCGTTCGATCCGATCCCCCGGGTGATTCCGGCGCGGGAATACGAATATTTAAGCAGGGGGCTGGTCCAGCGCGTGGAGGCGCTCAACTGCTTCCTTGCCGATATTTACGCGGAAAAACGGATCGTGAAGGACGGGGTGATCCCGGCCGATTTTATCTATTCTTCCAAAGGCTATCTCCCCCAGTGCGAGGGAATCAGGCCGCCGAAAGGCATTTACAGCCATATATCCGGCATCGATCTGGTCCAGGGGAAGGACAGGAACTGGTACGTTTTGGAGGACAATCTGCGGATCCCCTCCGGGGCGTCGTATCCGATGATCGCCCGGGAACTGACCAGGAGAGCCGCGCCGGAGACATTTTCCCGCAATCATGTCACCGATAACCGCAACTACGCCGCGATGCTGCGGGAGACGATGGATTTTGTCAATACCGGGGGCATCAACGTGGTGCTGACGCCGGGACGGTACAACGCGGCCTTTTTTGAACATTCGTTCCTGGCCGAGCGGTCGGGCGCGATTCTCTGTATGCCGCAGGAGTTGTTTGTGGAGGACAGCCGTCTGTTCTACCGCCGGTACGAGGGAAAGAAGCAGCAGGTGGGGGCCGTTTACCGCCGGCTTTCCGACGAATATCTTGATCCGCTCTGCTTCCTGCCGGAATCGCTGATCGGCGTGCCCGGGATCATGGAGGTGTACGGAAGCGGCAATGTGGCGATCTTAAACGCCCCCGGCAACGGCGTGGCCGACGATAAGGGGCTCTATTATTTTGTGCCCCATATGATAAAATATTATCTGGGGCAGGATGCCATTCTGAAAAACGCGCCGACCTATCTGGCATTTTATGAGAAGGACCGGAATTTTATTCTCGATCATCTGCAGCGGCTGGTGGTGAAGGACGTGTCGGAGGCCGGCGGGTACGGCGTGATTTTCGGAAGCAATCTGAGCCGGGAGCAGCTTGACCGGCTGGCGGAGGAAATCAGGCGGGAGCCCAGGCGTTTCATCGCGCAGGAAGTCATCGACTTCATCGATCTGGAGATCGTGGACGGCGACGAGCGGGTGCTGCGCAAGGCCGATCTGAGGGCGTTCGTGCTGGCGGGGAAAACGACCCGGGTATGGCCCAGCGGGCTGACCCGTTTTTCCAGGAACCCGGATTCGTTTGTGGTGAACTCATCTCAGGGAGGAGGATTTAAGGACACATGGGTATTATCTCAGTAGAAAAAGCGGACCATCTGTTCTGGATCGGACGGTACACGGAGCGGGTGTTCACGACGCTGGCGGCGTTTTTTGAATTTTACGACCGGATGATTGACGTGGATCTGGCGGCCTATAAAAAGTTCTGCGAGCGGATCGCGATTCCGGATATCTATACGGACCGGAAAGATTTTATCCGCCGCTACCTGTACGACGAGACGGATCCCAATTCCGTTTACAGCAATCTGGAACGCGCGTATGACAACGCGATCGTGATGCGGGACGAGATCAGCAGCCATACGCTGGCGTATATCCAGCTTGCCCTGGATACTCTGAAGGGGGCGGCCGGATCGGTGGCGCCCCATTACGATCTGCAGACGGTTATCGACTACATCCACGCGTTCTGGGGGTGCCTGGACGACCGGATGGACGATGAGGAAGGCCGCAATATCATTAAATGCGGGAAATATCTGGAACGTCTGGATCTGTATATGCGGCTGGATTATCCGGTCCGGCAGATCGAGAAGGAGTACAGCAAGTTTCTGAACCGCCTTCACAAGATCCATCTGAATTACAACCCGGACTGCGAGCGGACGCTGACGGAGATCGTGGCCATGGGGGAGAACTGGAAGAGCCGGTACGATGAGGCGGTACGGGCGATCTGGAATTTCTTTGAGGTGAATTGAATTGGAACGATTGCGTTTCCGGTATGAGATGCAGCTGGATTTTGACGAGCCGGCGAGGGAGCACCACTATCTGTTCCGTTTCCTGCCCATGGAGACGGACGGGCAGAAAGTCTGCCGGCTGACTTACGGAATCGAGCCGGAGGGGAGTTTGCGGGAACGGACGGACGGGTTCGGGAACCGGGTATGCTGCGGAGAGTTGCTGCGGCCGCATGACCGGCTGAGGATATGGGCGGAAGG
>CAZPGD010000146.1:2481-4957 GCA_964585865.1 uncultured Hungatella sp.
GACTGTCGTTTCCGGTGTTCCGGACTGGGTGTACCGCTACCCGACGCCGCTGACGGCGGCGGACGAACGGCTGACCGATTTTTACCATGCGGTAAAGGAAGAATATGCGAGGAAAAGAGCCGGCAGCGGCTCCGCCATGGCCGGGCCGCTGCCGGCCGCCGGCGCGGCTCCCCCGGATTTTTTGATGGAACTGATGCACGCGCTCAGCCGCAATTTCACGTACGCCCCCGGCAGCACCGGCGCGGGCACCGCCGCTTCCGCGGCGTTTGCCGGCGGGCGGGGCGTCTGCCAGGATTACGCGCACATTTTCATCGCGCTCTGCCGTCTCGCCGGGTACCCGGCCCGCTACGTGGCCGGCATGACGCCGGGCGAGGGCGCGACCCACGCGTGGGTCGAGGTTCTGCTGGGCGGCCGCTGGATTTCCTTCGACCCGACCCGTGACCGGCTGTCCGGCCGGGACCGGATCAAATTGTCCCACGGGAGGGATTTCGGGGACTGTTCGGTGAACCGGGGCTGCTTTCTCGGCGGCAGGCGGCAGCGGCAGCGCGTATCTGTAAAAGTGGAGGAAATAAGCGAATGATCAAGACAATCGTGTCCGTGGGGCTCCCGGTGGACGAGCGGCTGCGGATCCGCAAATCCACCATCGAACCCGAGCGGCGGACCGGGGAAGAGAAAAGGCTCTGCATCGTGACGGGGACCCACGGCGACGAACTGGAGGGACAGTACGTCTGTTACGAGATGGGACGCAGACTGCGGGAAGGGATGGAACACTTAAAGGGCGTGGTGGATATTTATCCGGCGTTAAATCCGCTCGGCATCGATTCCATTACCCGCGGAATCCCCACGTTCGATCTGGATATGAACCGGATCTTCCCGGGCAACGACGAGGGACCCGTGCAGGAGCAGATCGCCGCCCGCATTGTCCGGGACCTGTCCGGCGCCGATCTCTGCATCGATATCCATGCCAGCAACATTTTCCTGCGGGAAATCCCGCAGGTGCGCGTGAGCGAGACCACCGCGGAGAAACTCCTGCCTTACGCCAGACGGCTGAACATCAATTACGTCTGGATCCACGCGGCCGCCACGGTTCTGGAGTCCACGCTGGCGCATACCATGAATATGGCCGGGGTCCCCACGCTGGTGGTGGAAATGGGCGTCGGGATGCGGATCACCCTGGAGTACGGCAACCAGCTGGTCGACGGCATTTTCTGCCTGATGAAGGATCTGGGCATGTGGGACGGGCCGGTGATCGAGCCGAGAGAGCCGATCATTTCCACGGACGGGCAGGTGGGCTTCGTCAACGCCAATCACTCCGGCATTTTCATCCCCAAGGTGGAGCATTGGGAGCATATCCGGCAGGGAGAGATGATCGGCGAGATCCTGAATCCGCTGGAAGGCAGGGTGGAGGAGGTTCTGTTCGCCCCCTGCGACGGCATGGTGTTCACTCTCCGGGAGTACCCCATTGTCAACAGCGGGTCCCTGATCGCGCGCGTGCTGGGAGGTGAGTTCCGATGAGGAAGGAATTGATTTTCTGTCTCGACAACGCCTACCGGGATTCCCTCAATATCTACGGCTATCATTTCGGAAAAGGCGAGAAATCGGCCTGCGTGATCGGCGGCCTGCGCGGCAACGAGATCCAGCAGGTCTATATCTGCAGCCAGCTGGTGAAGGAACTGCGGATCCTCGAGAGACAGGGCGCCCTGGTGGCCAATCACGAGATCCTGGTGATCCCCTCGGTCAATCATTCCGCCATGAACATCAGCAAGCGGTTCTGGCCGGTCGACAACACGGACATCAACCGGATGTTCCCCGGCTATGACCGGGGGGAGACGACGCAGCGCATCGCGGCCGGCATCTTCGATATTGTTCAGCATTACGACTACGGCATCCATTTCGCCAGTTTCTATATGAAAGGCGATTTCGTGCCGCATGTGCGGCTGATGGAGACCGGCTATGAGAATACGAGTCTGGCCAGTCTGTTCGGCCTGCCCTATGTGGTCCTCAGGAAGCCGCGCCCGGTCGACACCGGCACGCTCAATTACAACTGGCAGATCTGGGATACGGGCGCGTTTTCCGTATATACCAACGCCACGGACCAGATCGACGAGGTTTCCGCCAGGCAGGCGGTGGCGGCGGTGCTGCGTTTCCTGAGCCGCATGGGCATCATCCGCTACAACAGCCACGGCGGCTATATTGCCTCCACGATCCGCGAGGACGAGTTAAAGAACATCCGCAGCAATGATGCCGGCATTTACCGCGGCAAGGTAAAGCCGGGCGACGAGATCCGCCGCGGCGATCCGGTCGCGGAGATCATCGATCCCTGCGAAGGCGAGGTTATCAGCCGGATCCTGGCTCCCACGGACGGCATCGTGTTTTTCGTCCATTCCCAGCCGCTGGTGATGGAGGGCGCGATCGTCTGCCGGGTCATACGGCGGCTGCATGAGTAGGACCGCGCGGGCGCCTTCCGGCGCGTTTT